>DASXHM010000173.1:0-5424 GCA_036488495.1 Myxococcales bacterium
CCGCGCGGGGCGCGGCTCGGGAGGAGCCACAGACGCTGCGATCAACCGCGCCGGCTCCCGAGACAACAGGCCCCAGAGAAATCCGAACAGCACCAAGAGCGCGAGCGCGAGCAGCGAGAAAGCCTGGTAGCGCGCGAGCCAGCCGACATACGGCGAGGCTGGAACGGTCAGCGCCGCCTCGACGCCGCCATCGAGCGGCACGATGGTCCCGCGAACGGCATACCGGCTCGCGCCGCGCGGCAGCCGTCCGGAGAGCGCGGAGCCAATACCGGGCAGCACGACGGGGAGAACGCCATATCCCGGACCGGGCGCAGCGGCCCATCGCGAGACGCGGTCGCGGCCTTCCGCAGGCAACGAGCTCGCCACCACCTTGCCGTTCGCGATCAACGTCACGTCCGCATCCACCTGGCTCTTGAGCTGTGCGGCGAGGCGGTCGTCGGCGGCCGTTCCCGCAACGACCGCGGCGGCGCTTCCCGGCACCCGCGCGGCAGCCATCCGGTACGCAGTGCCTTGGTACACCACGAACGACGGCAAGGGCGACCGCTCCAGCGCGTCCTTGGCGAGCGGAACCTGCGCGATGTCCGCCACCGGCTCGACCGGCCGCGCCCGCCGCGAAACCAGCGCACCCTGCGCATTCACCACTGCGAGCAAGTCCGGCTCGGGCGCGAGAGCCGACGCCGCTGCACGCAGCGCCCGATCGTCGGGACGAGGCGGCGGCTGCGCCGGATCGGCAGGACCCTTCGTCGCCTCGGCCAGCTCGGGAACTTCGGCGGCAGCCTTCGGCGACAGCCGAGCATCGATCAGCTCGAGCTGCGCGTGCAGCGCGGTGGTCGCCTGCAACAGCCGCTCGCGCACGGTGTCCTCGCCGGTCTGCGCGATGCGCGTCGAGAGCAGGGCCAGGTTCACGGCGAAGAGGACCGCGACCAAGGCGGTAAAGATCCACGTCCGAGCTCGCATGCGCGAGACAGCTATCGCGCGCCGCCCGACCGGTCAAACATTGGGCCGGCGCCTGAATCTAGTCGTCGTCGTCCACCGGCTGACCGGTCTTGACCACCTCGCGCAAGACCGAGAGCGCATAGCTGCCCTTCGGCAGATCGAAGCGGAGCGCGAGCGACGAGTCCGCGAGCGCTTCGACGGAGGCGCCCGGAACCGGAATGCGATAAGGCCGCCGGGCGCCCTGCATCTCGTCGCCGCCGGCCTTGAACCACGCGGGATCCACCTCCGCCTCGTGAAGCACTGCCTGCTCGCGCGCCAGCGCATCGGCCTGGGCCGCGAAGATCGAATGGCCGGGCAACGGGCCAGCCGGATCGACTTCCTGGCTTTCGACCCGCGCCGTGTCCGCCGCTGCGCCGACGAACATGCCTCCGCTGTCGCGCTTGCGCAGGACGTCCCCGTCGATGGCCGCATTGAACAAGCCGTCCGCGATGCGCGCAGCAAGGCAGCGATTGAACAGCTCCGATTGCAGCGCCGAAAGCGCCATCCGCCGCAAGAACCGATCGCGCACCTGCGTCTCCCGCAGCAGGATGGCCCGGCCCAAGGCGGCATTGTCCTCGCGCTTTCCGAACCGCTGCGGCCCGAACAGGTTCGCGGCACCCATGGAAGCCAGCCGCTCGAAGACGGCCTGCGCGCGCGAGACACCGTCCGGGACGATGCCGCGGACCACGATGCGAAACCGATTGCCCCGCAAATGCCCGGGCCGGAGCTTGTTGTTGTGCCGCGCCGCTGCCAGCACCTTGAAGCCCTGCCCTTGCAGCTTCAAAGCATCGTCCACGCTCGCGCGGGTGAGGACGCTCAGGCGCTGCACGGTGACGGCGCGCTTGTCCTTCAAGCCGGCGGTGCCCACGTCGCGCTCGCGAGCGGAGAGCGCGGTCGCGATCTCGCGGACGATCTCTTGCGTCGTCCTGCCGCGCTTTTCGACGGTGAGATAGAGGTGCTCGCCTATGCCTTGCGGCTCGTACAAGGGCAGCTCTTCGACGAAGAAGTCGTCTTCCGAGACCCGGGTAAGCCCGCCCGTCCCCGGCAGGTCAGTCGTGAGCAGCGGAACCGGGCGCGGCGCGAGGCTCAAAGCGACAGATACCCGCCCTCGATCAGCTTGAAGACGGCCTTGGTGGTCTCGAACTCGCCGAAGCAGGTCATCGCCGACAGCTCGCCGAGCGTCCGCACCCCGTTCGCAAGCGACAGCACCCGCTGCTCCTCGAGCGACAGCTTGGTGGAAGGCGCCGTCCCGGTGGGCTTGGGTTTGGATTCGAGGGATGGGACGCGCGTGCGATACAGCTCCATCTCGTCGAGCCTGCGCAATCCGTCGAGCAGCATGCCTTGGGTGTCGAGCGAGAGCTGCGCGGGCAGCTTCGCCTTCTCCACCCCGCGCAGGAAGACGAAACTCCCCGATTGCGTGACGAGCAGCCCCAAGAAGATCTCCACTACCTGGTGCTTGAGGCCGCGCCACACTTCGTCGGGCCCGAGCTGGCCGCGATCGACGAGGAGCTGTCCGAGCCGTTTCTTCTCCTTGCTCGCCTGTTGATCTCGCAGCGCCGCCTCGACGCGCTCGCGGCCGACGAGGCCCATGTTGGCGAGCAATTCGCCGATGCGTTCGCCGGGGCTGGTCGAGCAGGCCCAGGCGACGTTGCCTTCGGTCAGCACCACCGCGCGCTCCACCTCGTGCGTCCGCGTCAGGAGCACGCCGGTGCGGCGGCCCTGGTGAAGGAAGTTCAGCAGATCGCTCGGCTGCATCTCCGCCAGGTCGCCGGCGAGCACCGTGCCGCGCGGATGCGGCTGCGCCTCGACGGCGTGCCCTTCGCGCAAGGCTCCCAACAGATCCGAGCTTCCGGAGAGCAGCTTCCAGGCGGTGTTGCGCGGGTCGGCCATCGATGGATCAGCGCTTGGCCCAGGCGCCGTGGTTCGACTGCCACTCTTCCTCGTCCTGCGCGCTGAAGACGAGGAACTCGGTGGCGATGGGCAGGGCTTCCAGGTACGGCCGTCCATTGAAATACAGCGCCGGAGTCCCCTGAACTCCAGCCGCCTCGCCTTCTTTCATCTGCCGGTTGACGACCGCGTCGAAGCGGCCCGCGTAGGCGTCGCGCAGCATCTTGTCCCCGTCCAGCCCGAGCTGCTTCGCGAAGCGCTTCAAAGAGGCGTCGTCGAGCTCCTCCTGGTGGGTGAAGAGGAGCTGGCTCATCTCCCAATACTTCTTCTGCGTCTTCGCGTACTCGGCGACCTCCGCCGAGATCATCGCGCGCGGATGCACCTGCGTGAGCGGGAAGTACTTCGAGCAGAGACGCACCTTGCCCTGCATGTCCGAGACCATGTCATGGAGCGGCTTCACCGCGTGGGCGCAGTGCGGGCATTGGTAGTCCGAGAATTCGACCACCACCACTTTGGCCTTGTCGTCGCCGAGGGTGCCGCAATCGTCGGGGTCGAGCTTCGCGCGCTTGTTGGCCGCGAAGCTCGCGTAGTAGCGCTCGACGGTGTCGATGATCGAGCTGGAGGTGGCTCCGTGGAGCAAGAGCGCCTTGACCAGCTCGGTCATCCGCAGCGCGTGGGTGTCGGTGACGTTCGCTTGCAGGCAGCGCGCGAGGGTGTCGCTGCAGCCGGCGTAGTCGAAGGTGTCGCCGGCCACTTCGAGAAAGGCGGCGCGCTGCGCGTCGGTCAGGGTCGAGAGGTCCGCGCGAGGCAAAATCTGCCGAGCGCGCTCGTTGGTGAGCTCGGAGCTGGGTCCAGGCGGCGCTGCGGCGACGATGGCGGCAATGAGAAGGAGGAGCGGCATCGGGGCGCAACCTAGCACAGAGGTTTCAAGGCGGCGGAGGGACGTTTTCCGGAGCGGGACGGCGTTCTCCGAGGAGCTCGCGAACGTCTTTGCGCTTGCGCAGCTCGCGGAGTGCCGGGTCGCTGCGGCCGAGCACCTGCACGCGCTCTGGGTCGCTCGCGGCAGCGCGGACGAGCAAGGCCACGGCTGCTGCGTCGTCGTTCATCAGCGCAGCGGCGGAGGCGGCGTTGTAGAGGACGTCCACGTAGGTCGGGTCGGCGGCGATGCCCTCGGAGAACAGCTCGCGTGCCTCTTCGAGATCGCCCGCTCGCATCGCATCGAGTCCGCGCAGGTTGTCGAGCTGCGCCTCGCCGCGGAGAAGGTCCGCGCGGCGCAGGCCGACCGCGCGGTGCAGCGGCGCGCCTTTGCGGTATGACCCTGACAGCATCCAGGCGATCGGGCCGCCGCGGTAGAGTTGCGGCGCAATTGGCTCACCGGCGAGCGGCATGCGCGCCGCTTCCACCTCGAAGAAGCGCCGTCTCGACCTCGCGGAGTTGTCGCTGCCCAAGGTGTAGCCGTGTTGCTCCTTCAGGATCAGCGCGAGCATCCGCGGCGGCCCACGCTCCTCGTCGACGCGCAGCGAGAGCGGCCCGTCGAAGTCTCCGAACTGCGCGGGTGCGATCGGAGCTTGTTCGGCAAAGCCCAGGTCGCGCGCCTTCATCGAAGCTTCCGGCCATCCTGCCCGGACCAGCCGTTCGAGCAGCGGCACTGGCGTCTCGCCTTGCTGCTGAAGCTGCGCCGAGACGCTGCGCGCAACCGCCTCGGGCGCGTCCAACACCTTGCGGGTCGGCCCGCCGCGCGCATCGAAGATCGCCAGCCAGAGCTGGGGCGGCGCTCCGTCCGCGTCGATGAGCTGCGCCGCCAGGGCATCGCCCGCCGGCGATAGTCCGAGGATGGCCTGCTCATTGATCACCGGCCGATGCGCCGCGCCCTCCGGAAAGGTGGGCTTCTGCCGGTAGTCCGCGCAGGCGGCGAGCAGGCAGGCGAAGAAGACAACCCGGCGCATGGCCGTCTTCTACCTTAGAATGCGCGCTCTCGAATGCGCTGGAACCTCCTCGAACCCATCCGCGACCGGCTCAACGACGAACGCGGCACCCTGCGCAAGCAGGCCTCGCGGCGCATCGCGCTCTGTTACCCGAGCCCGTACCACGTGGGAATGTCGAGCCTTGGCTTCCAGACCATCTATCGCGAAATCCACGCGCACGAAGAGACCACCGCGGAGCGCGCGTTCCTGCCCGACGATGTCGACGCGTGGCGCAGCGCGCGCGCGCCGCTCGTCACCTACGAAGGCGAGCAGCCGGTCGGCGGCTGCGACGTCATCGCCTTCTCCGTCGCCTACGAGCTCGAGGTCACCGGTCTCTTCGACTGTCTGGCGCTGGCGGGGCTGCCGCTGCACGCCGCCGAGCGCGGGCCGCAGCATCCGCTCGTCGTCGCCGGCGGGCCGCTCACGTTCTCCAATCCGCTGCCGCTCGGCGCATTCGTCGACGTCGTCATCGTCGGCGAGGCCGAGGAGCTGGCGCCGGCGCTCCTCGCCGCCATCGACGCCGAACCCGATCGCGCCAAGCTCCTCGCCGAGCTCTCGCGGCGCGACGGCTTCTGGGTGCCGTCGATCCACGGCGAGC
>DASXHM010000230.1:0-3457 GCA_036488495.1 Myxococcales bacterium
TTCCGCTCCCGAGCGAGCGGCACGCTGTGGATCGAGACGCCCGAGGGCAAGGAGCTGGCCGTCTATTTCCGCGCCGGAGACATGTGCGGTGCGGCGCAATCGAGCGGCTTTCACACGCTTGCGCACGTGCTGCTCGAGAACGATTGGGTCTCCGCGCTCGACATCGACGAGACGCGCGAGGAGTCGGCAGCGACCGGCAAGCGCCACGGCGAGGTGCTGGTCGCGAAGGGACTCTTGAGTCCTGCGCAATTGCACGCGGCGCTGCAGGCGCAGCATGCGTCGAACCTCTCCGCGCTTTTGAGCGTGACCGCTGGCCGGTACGAATGGCGCGGGTCGGAGCCGCCGCCGGCCTGGGCGCGCGACGTCGCCGGCCCGGGCATGGGGCTGGTCACGGCGCTCGAGTCCGACACGCATGCGCCCCGGCGCGAGAAGGTACTGGCGTGGCTCGGGGGAGCGTCGGTGCAGCTCTCGGCGGAGTGGGACGATCTGCAGGCGCGGCTCGCGCTCGATGCGGCCTCGGCGGCCACGGCGTCGGTGTTGTCGCTGCCGCGAAACCCGGCGGAGTTCGTGCAGGCAGTGGGGTCGTCGCAGGCGCGCGGCGAGGCGTTGCTGGTGGTTCTGCTGCTCCTCGGCGCAGCCGACGCGCGCGAAGAGGCTGCGGTGCCGGTCAGCCCGCCGGAGGCTGCCGCGCGCATCGTGACCCGGCCGGAGCCCACCGCGCGCATCATCACCCCGCCTGAGCCCGCTGCACGCATCGTCAGCCCGCCCGAGCCCGCCGCGCCAATCGCCAGCCCGGCTCCGCGCACCGTCCCGCGCGACCCCGATCTGCTCGACCTGGACCCTCTCGCGGACGAGCCGCAGCTCCAGCCCGAGGAGGAGGTGCTGACGCCATTCCCCGAGCCCGAGCTGCAGGAAGACCTGCCTCCGCTCGAGCTCGACCTGGACCGGACCGCCGCGCAACCGAGCGTGCGCGAAGAGCCCGCGCCAGAACCGCCGTCGCAAGGGTCGGACGAAAACGCCGCCCGCGAGCTGCGCAAGCGGATGATGGCCCGCGGCCTGCGCAACCTGGGCGGCGGCCCCAGCCACGCGACGCCGGCTGAAAGCATCCGCGCGCAGCCTGCGCAGAAGCGCGGGATGACCGACGAAGAGCGCCGCTTCGCCGCGGACGTCGCCGGCCGCCTCGAGCGTGCTCCGTCGCAGACCGCCTATGCGCGGCTGGGCGTCGCGCCCAATGCCACTCTCGACGCCATCAAAGGCGCCTATCTGTCGGCCGCGAAGCAGTTCCATCCCGACCGCGCCAGCGGCGGCCTCGCCGGCCTCGAAAGCGACCTGCAGCACCTCTTCAACATCCTCAAGGATGCCTATGAAGCGGTCGGCACCCGCGAGGCGCGCGAGCGCTACGAAGAGGCGCAGCGCTCGCAACCCGGCAGCAAGACCGCACGCAGCGAAGAGTCGTCGCTGGCCGTCAAGATGGGCGAGGTGCTGCTCAAGAAGCGCGACTTCGAAGGCGCGGCGGCGAAGCTGCGCAAGGCGGTCGAGCTCGACGCCACCGGCGATGCGCTGGCCGCGCTCGCCTGGACGCTGGTGGCGGATCCGAAATCGAGCAACCACACCAAGGAAGAGGCGGCGACGCTGATCAACAAGGCGCTGCGCGCGGACGGCATCACGGCGCGCACGTATTACGTGGCGGGGGTCCTCTGGCGTACCAAGGATCCCGACTCCGCCATGGACGCGTTCAAGAAGGCGCTCGAGCTCGACCCCGACCATTCGGACGCCGCCTTGGAGCTGCGCCTCATCGAGCAGCGGCGCGGCAAGCAGAAGGGCTCTTCCGGCGTGCTTTCGGGCCTCTTGTTCGGCAAGCGAAAGGGGTAGCGTGCGGTCGCGCGTCCTCGTCGCCGACGGAGATCCGCGCAGCCTGCGCATCCTCGAGCTCGCGCTCGGCAAGGCGGGCATCCTCTCCCACAGCGCGAGCGATCCGGCGGAGGCGCGGCGACTCTTGCCGGAGTCGTCGCTGGTCGTCTGCGACGCGGCGCTGTGCGGCGTAGACCTCTGTAGGGACGCGAAGGCGGCCCATCTGCCGGTCATCGTTCTCTCGGCCGACAAGTCGCAGCACGCCCCTGCGGTCGAGGCCGGCGCCGACGAGTTCCTGCAGAAGCCCGTGGTGTTGAAAGAGCTGGTGCAGCGGGTGCAGTTCCTGCTCGAGCGGAAAGAGCCGCGGGACAGCCGCTTGTTCGGCGCCATCCGAGACCTGGCGCTCCTCGACGTCTTCCACTCGCTGGCGGCGTTCGGCAAGAGCGCGGTCGTGCGCTGCCGGCGGGGCGACCTCGACGCGCGCGTCTGGGTGAAGGACGGCGAGGTGGTCGACGCCGAGTTGGACCCGTTGCGCGGCGAGGCCGCCTTCTACCGGCTGCTCACCTGGGAGGCCGGCGAATACCAGGTGCACTTCGGCGAGGTCGATCTCGAAACGCACATTCCCGGCGGCACCCATGGGGCGCTGGTCGAGGCGATGCGCCGCGCCGACGAGCTCACGCGGGCTGCGCGCGATCTCCCGATGACCACGCAGTTGGAGATCGACTACCCGGCGTTCTCGGCCCGGGTCGCGACGTTGCCCGCCGAGGTTTCCGCGGTGGTGCGGCAGTTCGACGGGCACCGGAGCTTGCGCGATGTCATCGACCGCTCACCGCTCGACGATCTGGCGACGGTCCACGCGGTGCAGAAGCTGCGGGCGGAGGGCGTGCTCAAGCTCGCGCGCACTTCCACGCCGCCGTTCGCGCGCAAGGCTGCTTCGGCTCGGGCGGCCCTCGGAATCGTTCGCTATCCGCCGGTTCGCGGCGTCCACCGTGAGCGCTTGCGCCGCGAAGCTCTGGCGGGAGCGCCGCGCGCGGAGACTCCGGTGCCTTCCGCGGACGGCCGGCTCGTCTCTCAAAGCGATCAGACGCTGCCGCCCCATCTCGAGGCGCTCCGCGCACCGCGGCGCCTCCCGGCCTGGCCGTGGCTCGCGGCGGTGGTGGGAGTGGCGGGCGCAGCGTGGTTTCTCCGGGCATCGGCGCCGGCGCCGCAGAGCGCGCCCACGACGGGAAAGCGCGAAAGTCCGCTCATTCCAGTCGCGACACCTGCGCACCGCGAAGCAGGCGAAGGCGACCCCGCCACCGAGCGCGGCGAGGAGCTCCTCGATCGCGGTCAATATCGAGAGGCCATCGCCGAGCTCAAGCTCGGCGTCTCGCGCAACCCGCAGTCGGCTGCGGCCTACGTCGCGCTCGGGAACGCCTACCTGGAGGCCGATCAGCCCGGCCTCGCCGTCGACCCGTTGCAGACCGCGGTGAAGCTCGAGGACTCGAACCCGCGCGCCCACCTCTTGCTCGGCACCGCCTTGCAGAGCCTGGGCAAGAACCACGACGCGGCGAAAGCCTACCGCCGCTACCTGGAGCTCGACCCCGGCGGCGAGTACGCGCACGAC
>DASXHM010000320.1:0-26126 GCA_036488495.1 Myxococcales bacterium
CGGTCATCGTCGATGCGGGCGTCGGCACCGCCAGCGACTGCGCCCTGTGCATGGAGCTCGGCGTCGCGGGGCTCCTCGTCAACACCGCCATCAGCGGGGCGGACGACCCGGTGGCGATGGCGCGGGCGATGCGGCTTGCCACCGAGGCGGGGCGGCTCGCCTTCAAGGCGGGGCGGATTCCCCGCAAGCTGTACGGCAGCGCGTCGAGCCCGCTGTCGGGAGTGGTCGGAGCGCGCTGAGGCCCTGCGCGAGACATCTTTGGCGTGGTTTGAGCGCGCTAGCCCGCCTGCGCGAAACATCTCGGGCGTGGTACGGACGGGTCGTGCCGGCGCCGCGGCTGTATCTGATCACGCCGTACGAAGGCAATCCGTTGCCGCGGGTCGCAGCCGCGCTCGCCGCGCTGCCAGCCGGACTTGCTGCCATCCAGCTTCGCCAGGCGCTGCCGGCGCGCGAGCTTCTCCAACGTGCGGTGGCTTTGCGCCAGATCTGCGACCGCCACGCGGCGAGCCTCTTCGTCAACGACCGCGCCGACGTGGCCTTTGCCGCCGGGTGCGGCGTGCATCTTCCCAGCCGCGGTCTGGCGGCGGCGGATGCGCGCGCTCTGGGCGTTGCGGTCGCGCAGAGCATCCATTCGCCGGCCGAAGCCGCGCGATCGAGCGCCGACTTCGTCGTCTTCGGGCCGGTCTTCGAGACGCCCGGTAAGAACGCGCAGGGCCTCGCGGCGCTGCGCGAGACGTGCCGCGCTTCGGCAGTTCCAGTGCTCGCACTCGGCGGTGTCGATGAACGAAACGCTCGTTCATGCATCGAGGCCGGGGCCAGAGGCGTCGCCTGCATCCGATCCGTTCTGGGCGCGCGCGATCCGGCAGCGGCCGCGCGCCGGCTGCTCGAAGCCGTTCAGGCCGGCGCGCCGACCTGATCAAGAAACTCCGCGCTGTGCAGCGCCCGTCCCAAGTGGTGGCGCAAGAACGCGCCAACCGCCGGAGCGGCCGCGGCGCACGCCTCCTCGAACGCAGGCAGATCGGCGGCGCGCCCCGATCCATCCGCCGACTTCGGCGCATCAGCAGCCGCGAGCCCTCCCCAGCGAAGCTGCCACAGCGCCGCCCGCGCTCCCGGCCCGAGCGCAATCGCGTGCTCCCCGCGCGCGCACGAACCGCACAACAAGCCGCCCGCGTCCGGTGAAAACGCCGCCCTGCCCGCCGGCACTTCGCCGCCGCAGCGCGAGCAGTTGCGCAGTTCGGGCGCAAGCCCTGCCGCCTCCAGCGCAAGCAACTCCAGCGCGCGCAATCGGCCGCTCGTGGCCTTGGCCTGCGCGAGCCGTTCGAGGAAGTCCTGCAAGAGCGCGAACAGCGCATCTGCCGGCTGGCCCTCGCGGGCGAGATCGTGCGCGAGCTCGGCGGCGTATCCGGCGTGGGCGATGCGGTGCAGATCGTCGCGCAGCTTCCCGTGCGCTTCGATCACTCGCGCCTCCCGCAGCGCCCACAACCCTTCCCTCTCCGCGAGCAGCGCCTCGATGCGCCCGAACGGCTCGAGCGCACCGCCAAACCGCTGCCGCGACGATCGCGCCCCACGAGCGAACGCCGACACCCGGCCATGGCCGCGCACGAGCAGATGCACCACCGAATCCGAATCGCCGTAGGCGATGCTCCGCAGCACCAGGGCCTCACACCGCTGTGCGCGCAGGTCCATCGCCATCCAGACGACTGTACCTCAGGGGTTGCCCATCTCCCGCAAGAAGCGCGCGCACTCGGACGCGATGGCCTGATCCTTGTCGTCCTTGGCCACCGCGCAGCGCTCGAACTCGGCCCGGGCCGCCGCCGCGCGAGACTGCCGCGCCAGCGACTTGCCGAGGTTGAGATGCGCATCGTAGGTGTCCGGGCAGCTCTCCGCGTACTTGGTGAAAGCCGCCGTCGCATCGTCCACCTTCCCCGTCTCCGAGTAGATGGTGCCGAGCTGGCGCCAGCCGAGGCAATACTTCGGCGCCACCACCAGCGCGGCGCGGATCTCCGAGATGCCGCGATCGACCGCGCCCGACTTGTAATACGCCCAGCCCAGGTCGCTCTGCGCCAGCACCCGCGCTTTGTAGAGCGGATCCTTGGCGGCTTTCGCCAGCGGCGGAACCGCTTCGTGGTACCGTCCCCGCGAGATGTAGAGCGCGCCCAGGTTGGTGAGCGCCTCGCTGTAGTCGGGCCGGATCTCGAGCGCTCGTTTGAATTCCTTCTCGCCGTCCTCGGGCCGGCCTAGCGACCAGGTGTAGATGAGGCCCGCGCCGAGGTGCGCTTCCGGCAGCTCCTCGAACGTCAAGGAGTCGAGGTACTCCTTGAGCGCCTGCCGCGGATCGCCCTGCCGCAGGAGATTGTCGCCGAGCTCCTGGTGCACTTCGGCGGCCTTCACCCGCTGCTCGGCGGAGAGGCCGGAGCAGGAGACCACGAGCAAGAAGCAGAACGCGGCGAACAGGCGCGCCACCGCGGCCAACGGATCGGAAGCCTTCGGCCGTTCGGACACCGCCCGCGCTTGCAGGTTCGAAGGCGGGTGAAAAGCGGGGATGCGATCGATGAGCTCCAGGCGATGCTCCTCGTCGAGATTGGTCCACCCGAGGGCATCGAGGATGAACCCCATGCTCTCGGCGAAGTCGAGAGCGTCGGTGACCACGACGCCCAGCTCGCGCTCGCCCACTTTCGGCCCTGCGTAGATGACGTTCTCGCCGGTGTCCGCGAGGGTGATGGCGACCACCGCTTCGTACTTGGCGTCGCGCTCGAGCGCCACCACCGTCGCCCTTGCCGCCTGCGCCGCGCGTCCGGCCGGCTGCACCAAGGGCTGGTTGGTCGCCTCGTAGAGCGCGACGATGCGGGCGGGATCCCGCGGCAGGTGTGTCCGTCTCGGATCTTCGTGCAGCATCAGCGTCCTTGAAGAGTGAACTCTTCGTTCACGTTGCCGGTCTCGGCCGCGGTGCGCTTGCACTCGACGAGCGGGTTGTCGATGGTGACCATGCTCGGGCCCTGCTCGCCTTCGCCGACGGTGATCTTGAGGAACCTGCCCGGCTCCTGGCTCTTGCGTCCACCTTCGACGTGCTTCAGCGCCGAGCAACGGATGGTGTTCGGCCCGGGTTTGATGAAGCGGGTGATGTCCACCGCCACCTGCGGATCGCCGGCTTTGATCTTGCGCACCCATTTCGAATTGACGAACACGTCCACGTCGTACTGGGCGGCGGCGGAATCCTGGCTTTCGCTGACCATCCAATAGTGCTTGGTGAGCGAGGTCGCGGCTCCCGTGGCGGCCGCTGCTTTCGGCGGCTCGATTTGATAACCGGGGCATTCGAGCCGCACGTCGCCGTTCTCGTCGATGCGCGCGCTCTTGCACTTCTCGAACGATTGGTTGCGCACGCCGTCGATGTTCACGCCATTCAAATAGATGGAGGCGGCGAGCACCATCAGCATTGCTGCAAGCGTCCCTTCAAAGGATCCTTCCGTCAAGGAACTCTACACCGTCAGATCGCCGCGCAGCACCGTCACCGCGCTGCCGCCAATCCAGGCGCGCACCTTTTCCGCCTCGCGGTCCTTGCGCACTTCGATGACCACCTGGCCGGGCCGCTGTACCTCGTCGCCCTGGCTGAAGACGAGGCGCCTGGGCAATGGCTGCGGCATCTCCGCCTGCAACAAGCACGCGAGCTGACCTCCCGCGCTGCCCGTCACCGGATCTTCGAGGATGCCATAGCCGGGGAAGAAGCAGCGCACGGCGGCGTCAATCCCCGGAGCAGCGGCGAGCGTGTAGACGACGAAGCCCGCCACGCCGAGTTGGGTCCCGATGGAGACGAGCGCATCCGCGTCCGGCTTGCAGCGCGCGAGCGCGGAACGATCGCGCACCGCGAGGTACAAGTTCCCTTCCAGGATGGCGCTCTTGCGCGGAGGAAGCCGCGGATCGAGCGCCTCGGGAACGAGGCCAAGCGCCGTCAGCAGTTCGCCCGGGAGCCGCGCCGGCTCGAACTTGCTCGCCGGGGTTTCGATCAGGATCCGAAGCTTGCCGTCTTTGCGCGCGAGCTCGACCTCGAGCCGGCCGCTCATGCAGGTGAAGGCGGTCCGCACCGTCTCGCCCTCGGGAACCCGGATGCGTTGCGCCTCCTCCGCGAGCACGTGGAAGGTGGCCAGCGTCGCGTGGCCGCAAAAAGCCACTTCGGAAGAGGGCGTGAACCAGCGCAGATGCATCGGCGCCTCGTTCGAGGGGAGCGGAAACGCCGTTTCGCTGTGCTTCAGCTCGTTGGCGATGCGCTGCATCGCGCTTTCGTCGAGGCCTGCGCCGTCGAGGAGGACGCCGGCCGAATTGCCCGCGAGCGGCTGGTCGGTGAACGCGTCGACGACGTAGCACGGCCGTTTCATACGCCCCTCGCTTCCGCACCCCAGATGAGCTTGTGCAACTGAAGCTGCAGCCGGGCCGGCTTCCCGCTCGACAGCACCCACTCCGCGAGCGCCTTCGGCGCGACTTCGCCGTGGCTCGGTGAGAAGAGGACCGGCACCTTGCCCCAGAGTTGCAGCTCGTCGAGGACGGTCAGCGCCCAGCGGAAGTCGTCCTCCGAGCAGACCACCACTTTCACCTCGTCGCCCGGTCCGAGCGCGCGCAGCTCGCGAAAATCCTGATGCGGCTCTTTCGAACCGGGCGTCTTCAGATCGACGATCTTGCGCACGCCGCGCGGCACCTGATCGAGCGGACGCTGCCCGTGCGTCTCGAGCGAGACCTGGTAGCCGAGGTCGAGCAGCGCCTGCGAAAGCCGGGGCAGGTCCTTTTGCAGGGTGGGCTCGCCGCCGGTCAGGCAGACGAAGCGCGCCGGATGCTTGCGCACTTCCGCCACGATCTCGTCCGCCGTCATCTGCCGCCCGCCGTAGAACGCGTACTCCGTGTCGCAGTACTGGCAGCGCAAGTCGCACCCGGTGAAGCGGACGAACACGCACGGCTCGCCCGCGAGGGTGGATTCGCCCTGGATGCTGAAGAAGATCTCGGTCACCCGCACGGCGGGAGGTGTACTTGGGCCGCGCGACCGGCGCAACGACGAACAGGCGCGAGCGCAGCCGGCCGGCGGCCGCTCGGGGACGCTTCGCGGGACGGAATCCCAGCACGCGCACCGTGGCTTTCCCGGGCGCGGTACCGACTACTCCAAGCGCGGGCACATGCGCACAGCTCCAGGACAGCTACCACGGATGCCGCTGCGGTTGTGGCAGCGAAGGGTTTGGCCGCCGATCCGCGCACGCGCAACGAGTGCTTCCGAAGCGCGCGGACTTCCTCCGTGGTCGCACCCGAGAGCCGCGGCCGGCAGTCGAGAGGTCCGAAGTGCGCTCTCAGCAACATCGAGCCAAGCGCGGCCGAGAATGTCAGACCCCCCTGATATGTCCTCAATCATGTCGAACCCGAAGCGAGTCACGCCGCGGCCACGTCTTCTCCCGACACCGAAGCAGCTCGCGCTGCGGTTGCCGAGCCACGGGGGAAAGCGGCGCGCTGCCGGGCGTAAACCGAAGGGAGAACGCGCGCTGGTCAGCCATCGTCCGCGCCTTCGCTTCGAGGCACCGACGGCTGTGCACGTCACCCTGCGCGTAGGCGACGCGGTCCCTTCGCTGCGCAGCTCGCGCCGATTTGCAATCGTGAGGAAATGCTTCGTGCGCTCGCGCGGCCGCTTCGGAATGCGGCTCGCCGAGTACACCGTGCTCGGCAACCACCTGCACCTCATCGTCGAAGCGGATGATTCCGGTTCGCTCTCGCGCGGCGTGCAGGGGCTGTGCATCCGGCTGGCGCGCGCGCTCAATTCGCTGCTCAACCGGCACGGCCGCGTCTTCGCCGACCACTTCCATTCGCGGCTTCTACGCACGCCGGCCGAGCTGTGCAACGCCATCCACTATTTGCGCGGCAATGCGGCACACCATTACGGCGAGCAGGGCGTGGATCCATTTTCGTCGGCGGCGACGGACGCGGTGGACGTGCTATTGCCTCCGTTGGGCTGGCTCTTGCGCGTGGGGTGGCAACGTGCGCGAAAGCCGATCGCGCCGATGACCGCATCGATCAATGACGGAACGAAAGGCTATTGTGGCTCGCGGTCGAATCCCGCCCGCAATGGATGAGAAATTCTACAGGGAGAAGACAGCGTCGCCTTCATCTAGAGGAGGCTTCAATCCAAGCTGACGCCACATGCTCGCCGTCGAACGATACTTCTGTACGACTCCGCGCGACGCGTTGCGTTTGGCTGCTTGCCAAGCCTTGTTGAAGCCGGAAATGATCGCATCGCGCTCCGGTGAAATCCCCTCGGTTTCCACATCGCCAAACAACACGTCGTTGATATTGATGACGATGGTGTCTTGATCCCCGGATTTGGTCGGCACAGCGCTTGGGTACAATCCGGGCAAGTTGTTGAAGGCTGCCGCCGCCGCGTCTAGTGACCGCGGCGCGACCGAGATTCCAAACCACTTTTGGCATTGTTCCCACTCATGAGCCGTGACGATCGCATCACCGAGGAACGTGTCAGGTTCTTCCCCCAAGTAGCAGTCGCCGTACGCGATGGCGCCACGATGTGGAAGTCCATACATCCACAGGCGCCTGGACAATCTAGCGGCGACTCTGGGCAGGAAATATGGACTTGTCAGAATTGGCGGTTGCCCGTGCACAGGACTCCGTCCATCGAAAAAGAAGAACAGCGAGTCACTGAACACCTTGACGCGTTTCATCCAGGACTGCCGCAGTAAGTTGCGCAGCGCTGCATCTTCGGGCTGCGACTGTGGCACCCGCGCTCGACGGCATGGGTTACGCTCGCGACGTACGCTTCGGCCAGCTCATCTCTCCGCGCCGTATCGCGCACCGCTGCGCTGACGCCCATCACGTCTACGAGCAGCACCCATTTCTTCTCCCAATCCATACCGCCAAAAGCTAACACTTACGGCCAAACCCCGCCGAGCCAGGCTTCGCGCAGCCGCAGCTCGGCCTCGCCCGCCGCGGCTGAGGGCGCGAGCGTGACGGTGTCGCGCGGCGCCTCGCGGAGCTGCACCTCCCGATGGAGCAGTTCGTCCATGCGGAAGAAGCTCAACCGGACCGTCTCACCCGGCTCCGCGCGCGACAGACGAGCCTTGATGTCGCCGCGAAAGCCGTCGAGGGCCACCACTTCGTCGCCGCCAGCCAGACCCGCCTCCTGCGCCGGCGACCCTTCGCCGACCGAGGCCACTTCCAACGCGCCGTTGCGATCGCGCAACGAGGCGCCGAGCCAGGGGCGCTTCACCGGCTCAGGCTCGAAGGGCTCGTCGGAGACGCTGCCCTTGTCGTCCCCACCGCGCGAGGGCCGCAGCGCCGCGCTGATGCCGACTCCCGCGAGCGACTCGGCGAAAGGCAGCTCCTGCGTGCCGCGCACCGCGCGATCGAACCACCCCGAAAGCCCTTCACCGCCCAGCTCGACCGCCGCCTTTTCCACCCCGTCTTCGGGCAACCCCGGCGGCTTTCCGTGCCGCATGAACAGCGTCCGCACCAGGTCGTCGAGAGAGCGCGCGCCGTTCGTCCGCCGTCGCAGCTCGAGGTCCAAGAGGAACCCCACCAAGCTGCCCTTCAGGTAGTACGACACCGAGGTGTTGCCGGTGGTTTCGTCGGGGCGGTAGTGCTTGATCCAGGCGTCCTGCGAAGCCTGCGCGAGCGAGACGCGCAGCCGCCCCGGCGTTCGCTGGAGCTGCGTCAGCCGCTCGGCCCAGGTCTCGAGAAAGCGATCCTTGGTCATCAGCCCGGCGCGCAAGAGCGCGAGCACTTCGTAGGTGGAGGTGAAACCCTCCATCGCCCACAAGAGCTGCGTGTAGTTTTCGCGGTGCCAGTCGTACGGCGTGAAAGCTTGGGGCCGCAGGCGCTTCACGTTCCAGAGGTGGAAGAACTCGTGCGCGACCAGGAGGAGGAAGTCCTCGTAGGCGACCTTCTGCACGAAGGAAAAGCGCGGCACGATCAAGGCGCACGATTGCCGGTGCTCGAGCCCGCCGCGGCTCTTGTCGTTGAGATGCAGGATGAAGAGGTACTTGTGCCGGTACGGCAGCCCGCCGGAGACCGCGGACAAGGCATCGATGATCTTCACCATGTCGGGGACCGCGCGCGAGGCGTCGAAATCGCCCTTGCCGAATACGACCAACTGGTGGGGAACGCCTTGCGCCTCGAACTCGTGCTCCTCATGGGCGCCCGGCGCGCCCACCTCGAAGGGGCTGTCGGCGAGCTCGTCGTAGTCCTTCGCCTGGTAGGCGCCGTCTTGCGAAGGCAGCGCGACCCAGGTCTTCCATCCGGCGGGCGCTTCCACCCGCACCGAGCACGGTTCGGTCTCCCTGCCTTCGACGAACATCATCGCCGCGCTCGGATTGACGAAAGCATGAGTCTCGTCGACGTGATTCGTCCGCACCGTCAACTCCACGCACGCGAGCCGATAGGAGATTTCCACCGGCGCCTCGCCGAGCCTGCGCACGCGCCAGGTGTTCTTGTCGGTCTTGGCGAAAGCCAGCTCCCGGCCTGCCGACACCGCCCGAAAGCCGTCGACGTGCCGCTCGTGCTCACGGACGAGGTAGCTGCCGGGCGTCCACACCGGCATGCGGAAGTCGAGCAGGTCCGCGCCGCGCGCGTCCACCGTGAGCCGGATCTCGACCCGGCGCGCCTTTGGCTCTGCCACGCGAAGGAGGTAGTCGTTCATGCGCCGCGCACTTTACGCGCCCGGCTTTGGCGCGCCACAGCAATGCGCCTGCCAGGCCGACCGCGACAGCGCGCCGGCGCTCAGTTGGCGCGCGCCAGCATCTGGTCGTGCGGCACCGTCCGGGCAGCCGTCACCGGCGTGGCCGACGGATGCCCCGCCATGCGAACGAACCGGTGGTACTCCTTGAGCACGCGCCGCGGATATTCGCGCAGCGAGTCCGGCACTTCGCCTGCGCGCTTGTACTGAAGGAGGCGCTTCGGCCCGGCGTTGTAGGCCATCAGGGCGTCGTCCCGGCTGTGGAAGCGGTGCTCGAGCCAGCGGAAGTAGCGGATGGCGAGGCGCACGTCCAAGACCGGGTCTTCCATGACCTGCGCGTCGTCGTCCAGGTCCGGCTCGCGTCCGGCAATCCAGGCGAAGGTCGAGGGCTTGAGCTGCATCAGCCCGGCCGCGCCGCGATCGCTCGAGACTTGCGCGCGGAACCGGCTCTCTACCGCCACCAGCGCCAGGACGAACAGCGGGTCGAACCCGGCCCGCGCGGACTCGCTCAGCACCGCCTCGGCGAGACGCACCCGCAGCGGTTCGTCGAGCGAGCGCGCCACCTTGGCGAGGATGGCCTCCATCTCAGCCTGGGAGAGAGGGTGAAGCGTGGGCGCGCTCTTGATCGGACGCGCTGGAGCCGGCACCGGGCGCGGCCGAAGGGCGACTTCGCCCGCCGCTCCAAGGAGCACGAGTCCAACGCAAACCGCCGCAACGCCTAGCGTCTTCAGTACCCGCATCCGGCTCCTTGCCCGTAGGACGGGGCGAGGTCTAACAGCCGGCTCGCGGGGGAGGCAAGGAGCCGTTCAGGGGCAAGGTCGCACGCCTGACTACCAGCACCGGCTCGTTCCACTGGTGGCCGCACTGCGTCGCCAGTCGCGGATAACGCGTTGCGTCTCGTTGTAAACGGTCGGCCGGGCGTGTAGACTGCCAGAGGCCATGGACGGCGCTACCACCACCTCCGCGCCGGGGCCGGCTGCTCCCGCCGCTTCCGCTCCGCCGCCGCTTGCGGTGGTGCCTACCCCGCCGTCGCTCGCCGACCCGCGGTACTTCATCAACCGCGAGCTCTCCTGGCTGTCCTTCAACGAGCGCGTCCTCGAAGAGGGCCTGGACGCCCAGGTCCCTGCCTTGGAGCGGCTCAAGTTCCTGGCCATCGCCAGCGCCAACGCGGACGAGTTCTTCATGATCCGGGTGGCGGGGCTGAAGCAGCAGTTGGTCGGGCATGTGGAGGAGAGCGGTCCGGACGCGCTCAGCCCGGGCGAGACCCTGGCCGCCATCTCGGCGCGCTCGCATGAGATGGTCGCCCGGCAATACCGCGCGCTCTTGGGAGACGTGCTGCCCAACCTCGAGCGCGCAGGCGTGCGGCTTTTGCAGACCTCGCAGCTTCCGCCGGAGGCCGCCCAGTACGTCGCTGCCTACTTCGCGAGCGAAGTCTTCCCGGTCCTCACCCCCATTGCGCTCGACCCCGGACATCCGTTCCCCCACCTGCGCAACAAGTCGCTGAACCTTGCGGTCCGCTTCGGCGTGAGCGCGCCCGTCGGGCGGCTCCGGTATGGGCTCGTGCCGGTGCCGAGCGTCTTGCCGCGCCTCGTCGAGGTGCCGGACGCCGGCCGCCGCGCCTACGTCCTCTTGGAGGACGTGATTGCCCGCTACGCCGCCCAGCTCTTCCCGGGCATGGCGGTGGAAGGCTGCTGGGCCTTTCGCGTCACCCGCAACTGGGACCTCTCCATCGACGAAGAGGAAGCCGAGGACCTGCTCGTCACCATCGAGCGCGAGGTGCGCAGGCGCGACCGCGGCAGCGCGGTCCGGCTGGAGATCGCGGCGGCCGCCGAGCAGCATCTCTCCGACTACCTGGTCCGTGCGCTCAAGCTCGGTCCGTCCGACGTCTATCGGATCGACGGTCCGCTCAACATTCCGGACCTCTTGCCGCTTCTCGGCCGCATCGAGCAGAAGGAGCTGCACGACGAGCCCTTCACGCCGGTGATTCCGCCCGCGGTGGGCGACGGCGAGCGCGACTTCTTCCGGCTCATCCGCGAGCGCGACGTCCTTCTCCACCACCCGTACGAGTCGTTCGAGCCGGTGGTGAGCTTCGTCGAGGCGGCAGCCGAAGACCCTCAAGTCCTGGCCATCAAGATGACGCTCTACCGCACCGGCAAGGACTCGCCGATCGTGCGCGCGCTGCAGCGGGCGGCCGAGAACGGAAAGCAGGTCACCGCGCTCGTGGAATTGAAGGCGCGGATGGACGAAGAGGCGAACATCGTGTGGGCTCGCGCGCTCGAGCAGTCGGGCGTGCACGTCGTCTATGGGCTGATCGGCTACAAGACGCACTGCAAGGTGCTCTTGATCGTGCGGCGCGAGGCGGGCGGTCTGCGTCGCTACGTCCACCTCGGCACCGGCAACTACAACCCTTCGACGGCGCGCACCTACTCGGACCTTTCCTTCTTCACCGCCAAGGACGACTTCGGCGCCGACGCCACCTCCATCTTCAACCTGCTCACCGGCTATTCGAAGCCCGTGCAGTGGCGGAAGTTCAAGGTGGCGCCGCTCACCTTGAAGAGCTCGATCGTGGAGATGATCGACCGCGAGGCCGACATCGCCCGGGCGACCGGCAAGGGGCGCATCGTCGCCAAGATGAACTCGCTCGCCGACAGCGAAGTCATCAAGGCGCTCTACCGGGCCTCCCAAGCCGGGGTGCAGGTGGATCTGATCGTCCGCGGCATCTGCTGCCTGCGGCCCGGAGTCGCGGGGGTGTCGGAGCGGATCCGGGTGGTCAGCATCGTCGATCGCTTCCTCGAGCATTCGCGGATCTGGTTCTTCGAGGCGGGTGGCAAGCGGGAAGTGTGGTGCTCCTCGGCAGACTGGATGCCGCGCAACTTCATCCGCCGGGTGGAGGTCGCCTTTCCCATCGAAGACCCGGTGCTACGCGACCGGATCGCCGACGAGATCCTCGCCATCCACCTCGCCGACAACGTCAAGGCGCGCGTTCTCGAGGCGGACGGTCACTACGAGCGCCTCGCTGCGTCGGGCGCGCCGCTGCGCAGCCAGGAGCGGTTCATGGCGCTGGCGCGGCGGGTGGGATGGCAGGAACCGCCCGTGGCCGGTCAGGAGCCGTTCCCTTCCACGGCGCGAAGGCCCGCGCGGCGGCGAAGGAAGCGGCTGTAGATGCTGCTCGCCCTCGCACTTCTGCTCGCGCCGGTTTCCCTGGGCGCGCCCTGGAAGGACGTGGCGCCCGGCGTCCAGGCAGCGCCCGCGGCGGAGTTGGGCGGCGACGCGGCCTGGCAGGCGCGGGTGGTCTTGATCGACCCGCAGAAGGCGCGCTTCTTGGTGCGCTACGATTCTTCCCGCCCCACCCTCGCCGAATGGCAGAAGCGCTACCCCACCGCGCTCGCGGTCTTGAACGGCAGCTTCTATTCGGTGGAGAGCGCGGAGGTGAAGCCCACCTGCGACCTCGTCTCCGACGGAAAGCCCGTGCGCGGCGCCGGGTGCAAGCGCCAGGACGCGATGTACTTCGGAGCCCGGCCGGCGCTGGTACCGCGTGAGAGCGCGCTCTTTTCCAAGCCGGTGCCGCGCTGGAAGCCGCAGCTCCTGCCGCCCGCCGAATTTCGGCCTGACGAATGGACCGAGGCGCTGAAGAGCTTTCCGGCTTTGGTCCGCGCCGGCGCTCCCGCTTGCGGCGGCGCTCACTATTGCGCCGAGTCGTCGCGGACCGCGGCGCTCGCCCAGCTCAAGGACGGCCGGATCGTTCTCTTCGCTTCGCAATGGCCGGCGGTCCGCCGCGATGTCGGCGAGTGGCTCGCGGGGCAGCTTGGCGCGGTAGACGCGCTCAACCTCGACGGCGGCCCGGAGGCGACCCTGGCCGTCCGCGGCGAGGGTATCGAGGAGGCAATCGGAACGCCGAATGTGGGATTGCCGATGGTCCTCCTGGTTGTTCCAGGTCCGTGACCGCACTGACGCCGGTAAGTTGCAAAGCGAGCAACTTTGAGATAAGCGCGCGACTAGTCGTGGGTGGGCGTGTGTCCGCACGACGACATGGCGCGTCCAAGGGAAGGTGATCGCACTGTCTCTGCTCGTGGCCATTGCAATCGTGCTGGCGCTCCTTGCCGCCTACGGCGTCCGCGTCCTCGTCAAAGGGCGCTACGTCTCCGAGCGGGTGAAGAAGGAGCCGGGGAGCATTTTCCTCAGCCGATTCTTCATCGAGTTCGCCTACTGGTGCTTCGAGCCGCTCGAACGGCTCTCCACCCGGCTTGGGCTGACGCCGAACCAATTGACCGGCGCATCGCTGTTGTCGGCGATCGGCGGCGCGGTCGCCTTCGGCATGGGCTACTTCGCGGCTGGCGGGTGGCTGGTCATTCTCTGCGCCATCTGCGACGCGCTCGACGGGATGGTGGCGCGCTCGCGCGGCATCGCCTCCGAGGCAGGCGAGCTCATCGACGCGGCGGTCGACCGCTACGCCGAAATCATCACCTTCGCCGGCATCGCCGCCTATTACCGGAGCTTCCCGTTGGGCTTCTGGCTCGCGCTCTCCTCGATGGGCGGCGCGCTCCTCGTCAGCTATGCGCGGGCGAAAGGCGAGATCCAGGGCATCGACGCGCGGATGGGGTCGATGAACCGCGGCGAGCGGGCCACCTACATCGGCGCCGCCGGCGTCCTCGCCCCCACGCTCGCCCACTTCACCGAGCGCGGTGTGATGCACCCGACCTTCTACTTGATGGTCGCGACGCTCGGCCTCGTGGCGGTGATGGCGAACGTCACCGCGCTCCGGCGCTTCGCCTTCATCCACCGCGAGCTGCGAAGCCGGGAAGCGCCTCCCGCGCCTGTCACCCCCGCCGCATCCGAAGACGAGCTGTCCGGGTGGTTCAAGCGGGCCTGGGTCGCGTCCGCGGCGGCCACCGTCATCGACTACGGCCTCTTCACCGTCCTCGTCGAAGTGGTGGGCGTGTACACCGGCACCGCCCGGGCGCTGGGCGCGCTCTTGGGCGCGGTCACCAACTTCAGCCTCAACAAGCTCTACACCTTCAAGACCCGCGAGACCTCGGTGATGGGCGAAGTGCCCCGCTACGCCGCCATCTCGCTGACTTCGCTTCTCCTCAACACGGGCGGCGTGGTGTTCCTCACCGAGGGCATGCGCTGGAACCCGCTGGTCGCTGCAGCGGTCGTCGGGGTCCTCGTCTCGTTGTGCTGGAACCTGCCCTTGCACAAGGTCTACGTCTTCCGCGAGCAGCGGCGGCCGTCGCTGGCCATCATCGGCGCCTGCGTCTCCGGGCTCGCCGCCATCGCGGTGCTGGTCGTCGCCTACGGCGATCCGTTCGCCGAAGAAGCGGTCCACGGCTTTTCCAGCTCGCTTCCCGACACCGCCAACCTGACCAAGACGAGCTTTTTGCCCAAGCTGCGGTCGGAGGCCTTCTACTCGGAGAGCTACACGTTCCTCTTCAGCTCGCAGGACGGCTCGTTCGCGCGGGTCCAGTTCCTCGTCTCCAACGCCGGCCTCGAGGGGCACGGCAAGGCGGCGGTCCGGGCGGTGGTGGTTTCGCCCGACGGCAAGACCACCGAAGACGGCGAGACCTTCGACAGCGGTGAGTGGGGCGTGCAGCCCGAAGGCGCCATCGAGATGGGCGCTTCCCGTCTGACCATGGGTCCGGACGCGAGCCACCACGTGCATTTCGCAGGCAAGCAATTGGTGGTGGACGCGACCGTGCTTCCAGAGACGCAGGCGGTCCGGCCTGGCGGAGGCCGGGTGGTCTTCGATGCGGGCGGACACGCCATCTTCGACCAGACCATCTTCGCGCTGCGCAGCAAGTTCGACGGCGTCATCTGGAGCCCGTCGATGGGCAGCCGCAAAGTGCGCGGGTACTGCTACGCGGATACCGCCTATTCGACCATGCCGGCCTACAAGACCGCCTCGCTCTGGTACCGCATGGAAGCCTTCGACGACGACCATGGCACGAGCGCCGCCTTGGCCATGCTGTTCCCGCCGGAAGGCTCGCGGCTTCCTCCGCAAGGCTGGCTCTACACCTCCAAGAACGGCCAGACCGAAGTGCGCTCCGCCGACGTGAAGATCTCCTTCGACGAGCCCCGCCACGAAAGCGGCGGCAACTTCGAATACGACGTTCCCCAGCGGATGGTGGCCATCGCCCACGGCACCGAAGGCGAGACGGTCACGCTCCGGGTGGAGTCGAAGAAGCTGCTCTACAAGCAGGATCTGCTCGGCGACCTGGGGCCGCTCTCGCGGCTTCTCGTCAGCAGCGTGGCTGCGCCGATGGCGTACACCTACGAGGACCGCTACACGCTTCGCATCGACAAGGCGGGCCAGAAGCCCATCGAGCGGAGCGGTCAGGCGCTGTCCGAGTTCTCGTACGCCAACAAGCCGCAGAACCTGCCCGCCTTCTGAGGCGTAGCCCCGGCACTTGTGTTAGACGTGCCCGCCGATTTGCGCGGCAGGTCAAGGAATCGCCTTCGCCGAAAAGGCTTCCTCTCTCCGCCGCCGAGGTGACGCTTTGAAGCTGTCGGGCCCGCACATCCAAACCGAAATTCCCGGCCCGCGGTCGCGCGCGCTCGTGGCCCAGGAACAGCAGCATCTCGCGCCTGGCCTGCAGGGTTTCGCGCTCTCGAGCGGCATCGCGGTGGAGCAGGCCGAAGGCTCCATCATCGAGGACGTGGACGGCAACCGCTTCGTCGACCTGATCGGCGGCATCGGGGTGAATGCGCTCGGCCACCGCCACGAAGGGTTCACGAAGGCGATGCACGCGCAGCTCGACAAGGCCACCGTCGGCTCGTTCACCAGCGCGCCGCGGGCGGAGCTGATCAACGAGCTGGCCAAGGTGACGCCGAAGGGCGTCGATCGGGTGCAGCTCTATTCTTCCGGCGCGGAAGCGGTGGAGAGCGCCTTTCGGCTGGCAAAGAACTACACCGGCCACCATGAAGTGGTGGGCTTCTGGGGCGGATTCCACGGCAAGACTGCCGGCGCCTTGGCGGCAAACGGCGCCGGCAACGCCAAGACCTACGGGCCGATTCCGCCGGGCCACGTGCTGCCGTTCGCGAATTGCTACCGCTGCCCTTTGAAGCTGACCTATCCGAGCTGCGGCATCGCCTGCGCGGACCTGGCCCGCGAGCAGCTCCGGCACCAGAGCACCGGCTCGGTCGCCGCCGTCATCATGGAGCCGCTCCAGGGCACCGCGGGCAACGTCATTCCGCCCCCGGAGTTCATGCCCAGGATGCAGGAGATGGCGAAGGAGCACGGCGCGCTCTTCATCTCCGACGAGATGATCACCGGCTTTGGCAGGACCGGCCGCTGGTTCGCCTGCGAGCGCAGCAACGTCGTTCCCGACATCATCACCGTCGGCAAGGCCTTCGGCGGCGGCTTCCCCATCAGCGGCGTCATCGCCAAGAACGAAGTGGCGCAGGCAAAGCCGTGGGCCAACCCGAGCGGCTCGTCGTCGTCGTATGGGGGGAACCCGCTCGCTGCCGCAGGCGCGCTCGCCAGCATCAAGGCGCTCCGCGAGGAAAAGCTGCTCGAAAACTCGCGCGCGGTGGGCAAGGCGATGCTGGACGAACTGCGTACCTGGCCGGACGGGCTGCGCTGGGTGGGCGACGTCCGCGGCGAAGGGCTCTTCCTCGGCGTCGAGCTGGTGGTGGATCGGCAGACCAAGGAGCCGCTCGCGAAGAAGGTCTGCCAGGAAATTTTCCAGGAGGGCTTGCGCCGGGGGCTCTTGGCGATGAGCTACACGCACGCGATCCGCCTGCAGCCGGCGCTCACCATCGATCGCGAGACCGCGCTCTCTGGCCTTCACCTGTTGCGCGAGGCGATCGTCGCCGTCGCGCGGCGTCACGGGGCTGCCTAGTCCGATGGAACGCCCGGACAAGGCCGCACCGCTGTGGGATTGGTATTCGCGGCTCTCCCTGCGGCGGCCGTGGGCGTTGTTCGGCGCCGCGACGCTGATCTTCGCGGTCTGCCTGCCGTTCGCGGTGCGGCTCTACAAAGACCTGCACACCGACCTGCGCGAGCTCTTGCCGCAGAGCGCGCCCGCAGCGGTCGGCCTGTTGGAATTGGAGAAGCGAATTGGCGGCCTCTCGCACCTCGCCATCGTGGTGCAGACCCAGGATCTGAAGGCCGGCGAGCGGTTCGTCGACGCGCTGGCGGCGAAGCTGAAAGAGCTGCCGCCTTCCTTGATTGCGCAGGTGCATTGGAGGGTCGAGGCGGAGAAGCAATTCCTCGATGCGCACGGCGCGCTGTATGCGGACCTCAAGGACCTGGTGTCCGCGCGCACGGCGCTGCGGGCGCAGGTGGCGAAGGCCAATCCCTTGATGGTCGACGACACCGAGGAAGCCGCACCGACCAGCGGGCAGAATGACCTCGACGCCGCGGTCGAGCGGATCAAGTCCGCGTATGCCAGGCTCGACCGGTATCCGGACGGCTACCTCGCGAGCCCGGACGGGAAGACGCTCGTGATGCTGGTGTCGCCGCCCGGGGCGGCGGTGAGCCTGGAAGACGACCAGAAGATCTTCGACGCAGTCCAATCCGCCGTCACCGAGCTGAAGCCGAAGTCGTTCCACCCGAGCCTGCAGGTCGGTTACGGAGGCGAGATTCGCGGCGTCATCGAGGCGCAGCAGGCCTTGGTGCGCGACCTGGAGCTGTCGGGCGTCTTGGTGATGGTCTGCGTCGGCCTCGCGCTGATGCTCTACTACCGGACCATCCGCTCGGTGCCGCTCCTGGTGTTGCCGCTCTTCACCGGCGTCGCGGCGACCTTCGCGCTCTCGCGCTGGGTGATCCATTACCTGAACCCGAACACGGCGTTTTTGGGCAGCATCATCATCGGCAACGGCATCAACGCGGGCATCATCCTTCTCGCGCGCTATCTGGAAGAGCGCCGCCGCGGGTCGAGCCTGGAAGTGGCGCTGCCGACGTCGCTCCGCACCACCTGGCTTGCGACTTTCGCGGCGAGCGGGGCCGCGGCGGCCAGCTACGGATCGCTCGGCGCGGTCAGCTTCCGCGGCTTCAACCAATTCGCCTTCATGGGTTTCTTCGGAATGCTGCTCTGCTGGATCACGACCTACGGCCTGATGCCGCCGCTGCTCGTCCTGCAGGACCGCTACTGGCCGTTCAAGGATCTCGCGGCGAGGAACCGAAGGCGCGCGGTCGGCTGGGTGACGAGGCCGTTCGCGCGGCTCCTCATCCGCAGGCCCGGGTGGCCGGTCGCCATCACCGTCGTCCTCGCCGTCGCCTCGGTCTACGCGGGGACGCAGTTCGCGAAGGATCCCATCCAGTACGACTTCACCAAGCTCGGCAGCCGTTCGGGCGAAAACCGCGGCGCGGGATATTGGGACAAGCGCGTCGACGAAGTGCTGCAGTCGTACCAGACGCCGACGGTGGTCTTGACCGACACGCAGGAGCAGGCCAGCGCGGTAGCCGAGGCGTTGAGTAAGGCGAAGAAGGAAGAGCAGCCCGGCACCGACACCATCGACTCGATCGTGACGCTGCAGGAGTTCGTCCCCAAGGACCAGAGCGAGAAGCTGGAGATCCTGCGGCAGATCTTCGACCTGTTGGACAAGCGGCCTCGGGCGGAGCTGCCACCGGAAGTGCGGCGCTTGCGCGATCGGACGCGGCTCGAGCCGGTCAACCTGGCCGACGTTCCCGAAGGAGAGACGCGCGCGTTCGTGGAGAAGGACGGGCACCGCGGGCGCATCGTGCTCGTCTACCCCACCCTCTCGACCGACAGCGCCAACGGCCGCGGCCAGATCGCTCACGCCAAGGCGGTGCGCAAAGCGGCCTGGCAGGTGGACCCGAAAGCGCGCGTGGCGGGGCAGATCGTGCTCACCACCGACATCGTCGCGGCCATCACCAACGACGGCGCCTTGACGGTGGCGCTGAGCTTCTGCGCGGTGGCGCTCTTGACGCTCTTGGTGATGCGGTCGGTGCGCGATGCGGCCTGGGTGATCGGCTCGTTGAGCTTGGGCGTCCTCTGGATGGCGGGAGCGATGACGGTGCTGCGGCTCAAGCTCAACTTCGTCAACTTCGCCGTGCTTCCCATCACCTTCGGCATCGGAGTGGACTACGCGGTGAACCTCTACCAGCGCTACCGGCAGTCGGGGTCGGTGGAGGTGGCGCTCTCGGCTTCGGGGGGCGCGGTTGCGCTCTGCTCGTGCACCACCATTCTCGGCTATGCGACCCTGGTGACCGCCGACAACCAGGCCATCCAGAGCTTCGGGTTCACCGCGGTGGTGGGCGAGATCACCTGTCTCACGGCTGCGTTGTTCGCGCTGCCGGCCATCCTCTCCTGGCGCGACCGCCGCGCTGCCGTCGTGGAAACCGCGGCGCATCAAGGGGCCTGAAGTGGATCTGCTTCCCCGCCCAGCGCAGCTCCCGCGCGCCCACTGGTTCTTCCGCATCGGCTTTCCCGTCCTCGCCTTCGTCTACCTCGCGGTCCTGAAACTGATCGGCGGGTTGGAAGCGATTCATTGGGTGCTGGTGGGCTTGGGCGTCGTGCTCTGCCTCTGGAACGACGGAAGCCGCAGGCTCGCGCGCATCGGGCTTCCGTTCCTGCTCTACGGCGCGGTCTACGATTCGATGCGCTATTACGAGGATTACATCCGCTCGCCCATCATCCACGTGCGCGAGCCGTACGACTTCGATCTGCGCTTCTTCGGCTTCCACGGCCTGACGCCGAACGAATGGTTGCAGCGCCACACGAGCGCGGTGCTCGACTTCGTCTGCGGGCTTGCCTACACGCCGATGTTCTTCATCGGCGAGAGCGTCCTCCTCAGCATCTACCTGGTCACGCATGGCGAGGAGCGACGCGCCGAGCGGTTCGTCTGGGCCTTCGTCATCGCCAACTTCATCGGCTTCTCCTGCTACTACATCTATCCGGCCGCGCCGCCCTGGTACGTCGCCGAGCACGGCTTTTCGGTGGACCTGACCGTGCGCGCATCACCGGCAGGAGCCATCCGCTTCGATCAACTCATCGGCTTTCCCTTGATGCAGGGGTTTTACGGAAAGAGCGCGGATGTCTTCGGCGCCATTCCCAGCCTGCACGTGGTCTATCCGTTCCTGGCGATGCTGTTTGGCTGGAAGCTTCCGCGCTTTCGCAAATTCGCCGCGGCGTATTGGCTGCTCGTGTGCTTTTCCGCGGTGTACCTGAACCACCACTACCTGCTCGACCTCATCGTCGGGCTCGGGATCGCTTGCTTCGTGGTGGCGGCGGCGCGCTTCTTCTTCGGCCCGCTGGAAGTGCGCAGCGAGCCTGCGCGGGAGCTCGGGCGCGAGCCCATCCAGACGTAGGCTCGCGCGCCGGCGGGTTGCGGTTACTTGGGCGGGTCGATCGGGTGCTGCGACCGGAAGCTGACCGCCAGCCGGTTCCACGAATTGATGGTGACGATGGCGAAGGTGATCTTCGCGATCTGCTCTTCGGTGAAGAACTCCTTGAGCGGCGCGTAGTCCTGATCGGGCGTGCCGGTCTCGGAGATGCGGGTCACCGACTCGACCCAGGTGAGGAGGGCGCGCTCCTCGGGCGTGAAGAGCGGCGACTCGCGCCAGACCACCAGCAGATCCAGCCGCTGCTGCGACTCGCCGTCCTGACGCGCCTCCTTGACGTGCATGTCGACGCAGAAGGCGCAGCCGTTGATCTGGGAAGCGCGCACCTTGATCAGGTGGCGAAGCCGCGGGGACAGCCCGCTTTCAGGTCCGGTGGCGCGCTCCAGCCCTGCCATGGCGCGATACGCTGCCGGTGCGAGTTTGCCGTAGTCGAGTCTCGGTCCCATCAAGCACTTCCTTTCTTTCCCTTCGGGATGATTGTGCGGCCCGTTTGGATTCGCGGTGCCGGACGCGGCTCGCGTGAGGTCGCGGAGGCTCACGTTCAGCGGGCGTCGATGCCGATGGCTTCCGCGAGCGTCAGCCCGTCGCGCTCGAGCAGCGCGGCGAGGCCGAGCGCGATCCGGCGCGGCAAGGAAGGGCCTTCGTAGACGAGCGCGGTGTACACCTCGACGAGGCTCGCCCCCGCGAGGATGCGCCTGTACGCGTCGTCGGCGGTGAAGATCCCGCCCACGCCGACGATGGGGATTGGCACGCTCCGATAGAGAAGCCGGCAGACTTCGAGCGCCCGCGCGCCGAGCGGCGCCCCGGAGAGGCCGCCCTGCTCCCCCGCCCGCGGATGCCCTGCGACGGCTACGCGATCGAGCGTGGTGTTGGTGGCGATGATGCCGTCCGCGCCGGCGGAGGCGGCGGCCTGCGCCATCTCGACCAGCCGCTGGTTCGTTTCGTCGGGCGACAGCTTGACCAGGACGGGGATTCGCCGGGGCAGCTCGTCGCGCGCGCGGACCACCGCCGCCACCAGGGGCGCGAGCTCGTCCTGCAGCGCGCGCAAGCCGGGCGTGTTCGGGCTCGAGACGTTGACCGCGGCGAAATCGGCGTGGGGCGCGAGAGCGCGCAGGGCGGCGACGTAGTCTTCGGCGGCGCGCTCGTTCGGGGTGTCCTTGTTGCGTCCGACGTTGACGCAGACGGCGATCTGCGGCGCCGCCTCGTCCGAGGGCCGCCGTGCGCCGGTCGCCCTCGACGCCCGCTCGGCCGACAGCCGAGCTGCCACCACCGCGGCGCCTGCGTTGTTGAAGCCCATCCGGTTGACGACCGCGCGGTGCTCGATCAGCCGGAAGAGCCGCGGCCGAGGATTGCCGGGCTGCGGCCGCGGCGTCACCGTCCCGATCTCGACGAATCCGAAGCCGAGCCGTTCCCACGCCGAGACCAGCCCATGGTCCTTGTCCATCCCTGCGGCGAGTCCGACGGGGCTCGGAAAACGCACCCCGAACACCTGGCAGCGCAGCGCCTCCGGCAAGGCGGCTCGCGGCAACAAACGCCAACCGCGCTCGAGCGACGACAAGGTCAGCCGGTGCGCCGTCTCCGCCGGCAAGCGAAAGAGGAGCGGGCGGACGAGGCGATACACGGCCGCGCAAGGTAGCAGCGTTCCCGCGAGTCCGGCGGCAAGATTGCGGGTTGCGAAGGGAGGGGACGCACGAGAGAATGCGCGCCCTTCGCGATGGACTTACGAGCCCCCCTTCCCGGCACGCAGGACCTCCTCTTCGACGCGGCCCGCAGGCTGCGCCGTTGCGAGGCGGCGCTTCTGCAAGTGTTCGAGAAGGCCGGCTATGCCGAGGTGATTCCGCCCGCGGTGGAGGCCGCCGACGTCTTCGGCGCCGAGGCGTTTCGCGCGCTGGATCGGAGCGGAAGGCTGGTTGCGCTGCGCTCGGATTTCACCGCCCAGGTGGCGCGCATCGCCGCGACGCGGCTCGCCGGCGTCTCCCCGCTCAGGCTTCATTACCGCGGCAGCGTCGTGCGCCGGCTCGGCGAAGGCCCGGTCCACGAAAGCTTGCAGGCAGGGTGCGAGCTCGTCGGTGCTCCCGCGGCGGAAGCGGATGCGGAGATCGTCGGCATCGCTTCTTCCGCGCTGCAGGCGTTGGGTCTCGAAGACGCCCGCATCTCGCTCGGCAGCACCGGGTATTTCTCCGCGTTGGCGAGAGCAGCCGGCGCTTCCGAGAAGCTCGCGGCGGCGCTGATCGACGCGGTCGACCGCAAGGATCTGCCCACGCTGCGGCAGTTGTGCGACCGCGAGATCCAGCCGGGACCAGCCCGCGAGGCGCTCTTGATGCTGGCGGAGCCGCCCCGGCCGAAGACGGCGGCCAAGGAGCTGATCGCGCGCGCGGAAGCCATCGCGCCCTCGGACGATGCCCGGCTGGCGCTGCGGCGGCTCGCGGAAGTCCTGGCGCGAGCCGACGACAAGCGGCTGGAGGTCGATCTCGGCGAAGTGCGCGGCCTCGGCTACTACACCGGCATCGTCTTCAACCTCTACGCGCCGGGTGCGCCGCGGGCCATCGGCGGCGGTGGCCGCTACGACCAGCTCCTCGGCCGCTTCGGCGATCAACGGCCGGCGGTCGGGTTCTCGCTCGATCTCGACGGCGTCGTCGCGGTGGCGCGGTGCTGACGGTTGCGTTGCCGAAGGGGCGGCTGCAGCGGCCTGCGCTGGCCCGCTTCGCGGCGGCGGGCCTCGTGCCGGACGAAGAGCCGGGCAGCTCGCGCAAGCTGATCGTGCCGGCCGGAACCAAGGCGCGCTTCGTCCTCCTCAAGGACGGCGACGTGCCGCTCTACGTCGAGCGCGGCGCAGCGGATTTGGGCGTCTGCGGGCTCGATCAAGTGCTCGAATCCGGCGCCGACCTGCTCACGCCCATCGACTTCGGCTTCGGCGAATGCCGGCTGTGCCTCGCGGCGCCGAAGGAGAGCAAGCTGGTGAAGAGCAGCTTGAGCGAAGCGGCGGAGGTCGGGCGCTCGTTGCGGGTGGCGAGCAAGTACCCGAAGCTCGCTGCACGGTGGTTCGCGCGCCGGGGCGTGCCGGTAGACCTGTTCGCGCTCGCAGGCTCGGTCGAGCTGGCGGCCGTCGCCGGCCTTGCCGATGCCATCGTCGACCTGGTGGAGAGCGGCAGGACGCTGGCCGAGAACGGCCTCGTCGTCGTAGACGAGCTCTTGCACGTCAGCGCGCGGCTGTGCGTCAACCGCGCGTCGTACCGGCTGAAGCTCTTGGAGCTGTTGCCGCTGTTGGAGAAGCTCGGATGATCCGCATCCTCCGCCTCGACGATCCCTCCTCGCGCGCGCAGGCAAACGATCTGCGCGCTCGTTCGGGGGAAGGCCCGGAGGAGGTGGTGCGGCAGATCATCGCCGCCGTTCGCGCGCGCGGCGACCACGCGGTGCGCGAACTGACAGCGCGCTTCGACGGCGTCGACCTGGCCAATCCGTTCCTTGCGCAGACGCGCTGGGACGAGCTCGCGGCGCGCTGTCCGGTTCCGGTCCGGGAAGCGCTCACCCTCGCGCACGAGCGGGTGCGGGCGTTCCACGCGCCGCAGCTTCCGACTTCTTATTCGCTGGAGCTCGAAGGCGGCGCGAAGCTGCGCTGCATCGCCCTGCCCTTGCAGCGCGCGGCCTGCTACGTGCCGGGCGGGCGCGCCGTCTATCCCTCGACGGTCTTGATGACGGCAGGGGTGGCGAAGCTCGCGGGCGTCTCGGAAATCGTGGTCGCGACGCCGCCGAGACGGGACGGGAGCATCGCGCCGGAAGTGGCCGCGGCGGCGCGCATCGCCGGCGTCTCGCGCATTCTCCTCTGCGGCGGCGCCCAGGCGGTGGCGGCGCTGGCCATCGGCACCTCCCTCGTGCCGCGGGTGGACATCATCGTCGGCCCCGGCAACGCCTACGTCACCGAAGCGAAGCGGCAGCTCGCGGGCGAAGTGCGGATCGATTCTCTAGCCGGACCGACCGAAGTCGTCATCGTCGCCGACGCGAGCGCGAATCCGCTCTTGGTGGCAGCCGATCTGGTGGCGCAGGCGGAGCACGATCCGCTCGCATTGTCGGTCCTGGTGACCGCGGATGCGGGGCTCGCGCAAGAGGTCGTCCGCGCCATCGACGCGCAGCTCGCGGCGCAGCCGAACGCCATCGCCAAGGACTCGCTGAGCGTGCGCGGCGCCGCGGTGCTGGCGAAGGATCTGGACGAAGCGCTGGCGTTCGCCGACCAGCTCGCTCCCGAGCACCTGCAGCTCATGCTCGAAGACAGTCCTGCGGCGGTGGCAAAAGTTCCGCGGGCCGCAGCGGTCTTCGTCGGCCACCACGCTCCGACGCCGGTGGGCGATTACCTGGCCGGCCCGAACCACACCTTGCCCACGAGCGGCACCGCCCGCTTCGCCTCGCCGCTCGGCGCGGCGGATTTCGTCCGGCGGCAGAACGTCATCGAATACACCCGCGAGCAACTCGCCCGGGACACGGACGCGCTCGCCGCGCTGGCGCATGCGGAAGGGCTACACGGGCACGCGTACACCGTCGAAGCGCGGCGGAGAAAGCGGTGACGGACCGCGCGCCGGAGAGCTTCGTGCGCAGCACGGTGCGGCCGCTCGCCGCTTACGGACCGCCGCGCAATCCTGCAGCGGTGCCGCTGCACCTGAACGAGGCTCCCTTCGATCTCCCGCAGGAGCTGAAGGCCGAGCTTGCGAAATTGCTGCTCGCCTCCGATTGGTCGAAGTACCCCATCACCGACGGCGCCCGGCTGGCGGAAGATCTGGCGCGCGCCTACGGCGTCGAGCCTGCGACGGTGCTGGCCGGCAACGGCTCGAACGAGCTCCTGCAACTGCTGCTCCTCGCCTGCATCGAACCGGGCGACACGGTGGTCATCGGCACCCCCAGCTTTTCTCTCTACAAGCTGCAGGCGGAGGCGATGGGCGCGCGCGTCGTCGAGGTGCGGCTGCGCGGCGCCGACGGCTCCTTCCGCTTTCCCGTCGGAGAGCTGTCGCGGGCAGCGCGCAACGCCAAGCTTCTCTTGCTCGGCTCCCCGAACAACCCGACCGGCACCCAGCTCGCGGAAGGCGAAGTGGAAGAGCTGATCGCGCAGACGGCTTGCCTCGTCGGCGTGGACGAGGCTTACCGCGATTTCTGCGGCCAGGATTTCGCGCCGCTCTTGGCGAAGCACCCGCGGCTCGTGCTCTTCCGCACCTTTTCGAAAGCGATGGCGGCGGCGAGCCTGCGGGTGGGCTGCATGATCGGCGCGAGCGCCTTGTGCGCGGAGCTGCGCAAGGTGCAGCTCCCCTACAACCTGAGCGCGCCCTCCTGCCTGGTTGCGCGCGAATTGATCAAGCGGCCCGAGCTCGTCCAGGAGCGCACAGCGCTGGTGGTGGAAGAGCGGGAGCGGGTGGCGGAGGCGCTGCGCGAGCTCGGCCTCGCCGTCCATCCGTCGGGGGCAAACTTCCTGCTCTTCGAGCAGGAGCGAAGGCCCGCGGGCGAATTGCACGCGGCGTTGTTCAAGCGAGGCGTCCTCATCCGGAACGTCGCGAGCGGCGAAGACCTGCGCAATGCGCTCCGGGTCAGCATCGGCTCGAAGGACAAGAACGACGCTTTCCTGGCAGCGGTGCGGGCCGAGCTTTGACGTTCTCGCTGCAAAGGGTCCGCGGGGTCATCTTCGACGTCGATGGGGTGCTCCTGGACGCGCGCCCGAGCTACCACGCCGTCGCCGAAGAGGCGGCGCGCAGGGCGATTGCGCCGCTCGTCGGCGAGGCGGCCGCGCGGGCGGTGCCCTTCGATCGCGCGGTCGAGATTCCGCAATTCAAGGCGGCCGGCGGGTTCAACGACGACTGGGAGATGTCGCGGGCCATCGCGCTCCTCTTGTACCTGCGGGTTCGCGGCGAGGCGCCCGGGCTGTCGCAGTTCCTTGCGAGCGCGCAAGGCAAGGGAGTGACTGCGCTCTACGCACGGCACCCGGAAGTCGAGATCGACGCGGCCCGTCTGACCCGCGCCTGCGGAGCGCTCTACGGCGGCTCCAAGTGCAAGGACCTCTTCGGCTTCGACGCGCGCGACGCGCTGCCCGACGCCCCCGAGCGCGGCCTGTGGGAAAACGAAGAGCTGCTCGCCGAC
>DASXHM010000347.1:0-3047 GCA_036488495.1 Myxococcales bacterium
CGAGGCTCGACGATCTGGCCGTCCGGATCGCACGCCGCGAAACCGATCCCTACACCGTTGCCGACGAGGCCGCGCGACTGGGATGATCGACGCGTCGGATCAAAAGCGGGTAGCCATGCTTTCCGCCGCGCTGGGGTTGCCGGACGACGCCATCAATCCCGAATTGGCTCTGGAGGCGCTGCGCCACGGCAGCTTCGTCCATGAGCGTTCGCTCGCGCCGGGCAAACCGCAACTTCGCTCCAACGAGCGGCTCGAATTCCTCGGCGATGCGGTGCTGGGGTTCGTCATCGCGCGGCGTGCTTACGAGCGGTTTCCGCTCTCGCCGGAGGGCGAGTTGACCCGGGTGCGCGCTTCTTTGGTCCGCGAGGAGTCGCTCGCGATGGTGGCGCGGCAGATCGGCTTGGGCGATCTCTTGCTCCTCGGCAGGGGAGAGCAGCGGAGCGGCGGCCGGGAGAACGCGGCGCGGCTCGCCGATGCGCTCGAGGCAGTGATCGCGGCCGTGTTCTTGAGCTGCGGGCTCGATCGCGCGGTGGAGGTAGTCGAGCGGCTGCTTGCACCTTTGTTCGCGCAGACCGAAGCGCTGGCGCGCGACCCGAAGACTGAGTTGCAGCAGCTCTTCCAGAGCCGCAGGCGCGTGCCGCAGTATCTCATCCAGTCGGTCAGCGGCCCCGACCACGCCCGCACCTACGAAGTCGAAGTCCGCCTCGACTCCACCGCGCTCGGCCGCGGTTCGGGCAAGTCGAAGAAGGAGGCGGAACAGGCGGCTGCCAAGGCAGCTTTGGACTCGCGCGCGGCGCTGGAGCAGGCGCTGGTCGACGAGCCGGTCTCGCTCAGCGACTACGATCCGCGTTGGCCTTCGCTCGCCGCCGAGGAGATTGCGCGCCTGCGCGGGATCCTGCCGGAGGCCAACGTCGTGCACGTCGGCAGCACCGCCGTGCCGGGAATGGTCGCGAAGCCGGTCGTCGACTTGCTGGTCGGCGTGCGCGAGCTGCCGGCGACGCTGCGGCTTCCAGACTACGAAGCGTGGGGCGAGGCGGGCATTCCCGGACGTCTCTTCTTCCGCAAGCGCGTCAACGGCCAGGCCTTCAATGCCCAGGTGGCGGTGGAGGGCGGCGCCTACTGGGAGGACGCGCTGCGTCTGCGCGAGTACCTCTTGGCCCATCCGGAGGAGGCAGCGGCGTTCGGCGCGCACAAGCGCGAAGTGCTGGGCAAGGGGCCGTCCACGCTCTTGCGCTATTCGGCCGGCAAGGCGCCGGCCATGGCGAAGCTCCTCGATCGCGCGCGCCGCTGGACGCCCCCTCGCTAAGTCTGTTGTGGAGTTGCCGGGCGTTCCGCTAAGTTGCGCGCCCCAATGAGAGCAGCCGTCGTCGTCGCCGTGCTGTCCTTTGCCTGCACGGACAGCCCGGCGAAGCCGCCTCCTCCATCTCCCCTCCCGCCGCAGGCGTTGCCGCGGGAGCTCAACCCAGAGGACGTCATCCGCATGTCGAACATCCCGCAAGGCCCAGGCGACCTGTACGCGATCTTCCACACCAACCGCGGCAACCTCGTGGTCAAGCTGTTCGAGAAGGACGCGCCGAAGACGGTGGCGAACTTCGTCGGCCTCGCGGAAGGGAAGCAGGAGTGGGTCGATCCGCGCAACGGTCAGAAGTCGAAGAACCGTCTCTATGACGGCACCGCCTTTCACCGGGTGATCCCGCAGTTCATGATCCAGGGCGGCGACCCGCTCGGCACCGGCACCGGCGGCCCCGGCTACCGCTTCGAGGACGAATTCCAGAGCGGCCGCAAGTTCGACAAGCCGGGCCTCTTGGCGTTGGCCAACGCGGGCCCGAACACCAACGGCTCGCAATTCTTCATCACCGAGGTGGCGACCCCGCACTTGAACAGCCGCCACACCATCTTTGGCGAGGTGGTGAAGGGCCTCGATCTCATCCCGCAGATCGCCCGCGCCGGCAATGCGCAGACGAAGCTCGACAAGGTGGAGATCGTGCGCAGCGAAAAGGTGCCCTAGCGTGGCGGACGGCTTTTGCAGGCCCGTCGCGTGAAGGCCGGATTCGCAGCTCTGGTCGGCCGGCCCAACGTCGGCAAGAGCACGCTCTTGAACCGGCTTCTCGGGCAGAAGCTCGCCATCGTCAGCTCGAAGCCGCAGACGACCCGCGGTCGCATCCTCGGGGTGGTCAATCGCCCCGAGGTGCAGGTGGCGTTGCTCGACACACCCGGCCTGCACACCGCGAAGGGCGGCTTGAACGCGCGGATGGTGCAGTCGGCGCTGCAGACGCTGGCCGATGCCGACGTGGCGCTGTTCCTGATCGAGGCGGGCGGCCCGGCCATCGACGCGGCCACCCGCAAGGCGCTCGATCAGGTGAAGGCCGCTGGCAAACCGACGCTGCTCGTCGTCAACAAGATCGATCAGGTGCAGAAGCCGATGCTGCTGCCCTTGATCGACCGCTGGAAGGACGAGCATCAATGGTCCGAAATCTATCCATTGAGCGCGTTGAAGGGAGACAACGTCCCCGGCCTCGTCGACGCCATCGCCCGCCACCTGCCGGAAGGCGAGGCCATGTTTCCGCCCGACCAATGGACCGACGCCTCCGAGCGCGATCTCTGCGCGGAATTGATTCGCGAGCAGCTCTTGAAGCAGCTCGATCAGGAAGTGCCCTACAGCGCCGCGGTGCTGATCGAGAAGTTCGACGAGTCGGAGCGGTCGGTCGGGCCGCGAGGCCTCGTGCGGATGCAGGCCACCATCGTGCTCGAGCGCGACAGCCAGAAGGCCATCGTCATCGGCAAGCGCGGCGCGCGGCTGAAGGAGATTGGAACGCGCGCGCGACTGGAGATGGAAAAGCTCCTTGGCGCGAAGGTGTTCCTCGAACTGCACGTGCGGGTCGAGCCGCGCTGGACCGAGACCGCCAAGGGCCTGCGCCGCGCGGGGTACGAGGAGAAGTGAAGGGCTTTCGCGTCGTCTTCATTTACCTGCTGTGCTGCGTCTTGTGGGGTTCGACCTGGTCGGCCATCAAAGTGGGCCTGCGCGATTGGCAGCCGCTCTGGTTCGC
>DASXHM010000373.1:0-1730 GCA_036488495.1 Myxococcales bacterium
ATCGCCGGGAGGGCCGCCGCGATCGCCGGGCTCGCCTTCGCCGGTCAGCTTCAGCCGCGTCCCGGTGTCGACGCCGGGAGGCACCTTGACCGTGAGCACGCTCTCGGTCTCGAGCTTGCCGGCGCCGCGGCAGGTGGCGCACGGATCCGTCACCACCTTGCCCAGACCCTGGCACTGCCCGCAGGTGCGCGAGATCTGGAAGAACCCCTGCGTCATCCGCAGCTCGCCGGCGCCGTTGCAGGCCGGGCAGGTGGTGGGCCCGGTCCCCGGCTTCGCGCCCGAGCCGTGGCAGGTGTTGCACTGCTTGTGGCGGGGGATCTTGACCTTGGCTTCGGTGCCGAACGCCGCCTCGGCGAAGCCGACTTCGAGGTTGTAGCGCAGGTCGGCGCCGCGCGACTTGCCGCCGCGTTGCGCGCGCGACCGCTGGCCGAAGATCTCGCCGAAGATGTCCCCGAAGATGTCGTTGATGTTGCCGGAGAAGCCGGCGTCGAACGGGCTCGGCCCGAAACCGCCCGGAGCCTGGTGGCCGAAGCGATCGTACTTGGCGCGCTTGTCGGGGTCGGCGAGGACTTCGTACGCCTCCGAGCACTCCTTGAACTTCTCCTCCGCGACCTTGTCGCCCGGGTTCTTGTCCGGGTGGTGTTGCAGCGCGAGCTTGCGGAAGGCGCTCTTCAGCTCCTGCGCGGTGGCCGTCCGCTGGACGCCGAGCACTTCGTAGTAGTCACGCTTCTGCGGCTGCAAAGAGACTCCTTCGAAGGCAGGCAGGCAGGCGCTTTGCCGCCCTCGCGCTAACGTAAGACGTGGACGCAGGTTGTCAACGCGCCGCGGAGAAACCGTCTTCCCGGCGGCATCGCGGGGCCGCGGACCTTAGTGTTGCCGAAGTCCCGGCGCCATTACGTCTTCCCGGACGCCTTCTTGTCGTCGGCCGAGGAGTAGAGCGCATCGGCGATGCGGTAGGCGGACCCTTCGAGCCGCTGCACCGCCGACTTGATCTTCGCCACCTCGTCGGAGTCCTTGACCGCCTGCAGGGCCACGAGGTCCGCGCGGATCTCCGCCATGTCCTTCGCCGGCAAGAGCGTCGCGTATTCTTCGAGCGCCTTCTCGGTCGTGTAGATGAGCCCGTCGGCGGAGTTCTTCACGTCCGCGAGCTCCTTCTTCTTCTTGTCGGTCGACTTGTGCGACTCCGCCTCGAGCACCATCCGCTGGATTTCCTGCTCGGTCAGGCCGGAGCTCGCGACGATGCGGATGGACTGCTGCTTGCCGGTCCCGAGGTCCTTCGCGGACACGTGCACGATGCCGTTCGCGTCGATGTCGAAGGCGACCTCGATCTGCGGCACCCCGCGCGGCGCCGGCGGAATGCCCACCAGCTCAAAGCGCGCCAGCGTCTTGTTGTCGGCCGCCATCTCGCGCTCGCCCTGGAGGACGTGGACGTTGACGATGGGCTGGTTGTCGACGGCGGTGGAGAAGACCTGCGACTTGCGCGCCGGAATGGTGGTGTTCTTCTCGATGATCTTGGTGAAGACGCCGCCGGCGGTTTCGACGCCGAGCGAGAGCGGGCTCACGTCGAGGAGCAGCACGTCCTTCACTTCGCCCTTGAGCACGCCGCCCTGGATGGCCGCGCCGATGGCCACCACTTCGTCCGGGTTCACGCCCTTGTGCGGGTCCTTGCCGAAGAACTGCTGCACCACCTGCTGCACCTTCGGCATCCGGGTCATGCCGCCGACCAGGAT
>DASXHM010000378.1:0-28738 GCA_036488495.1 Myxococcales bacterium
GGATTCGAGCTGCACGCCGCGAGCGCAACCGCGACAACCATCGCCCGCTTCATTCCTCGCACCCTCCGATGCGCGCCCGAAGCGCGGCGCCCGCGGGGTGCGCGAGCGGCACTTCGACGAGCGCGACCGAACAGCCGGCGAAGATGGTGCTGACCAGCCGCGCGTTGACGCCGTCGTTGTCCCACAGCGCGAGGCCGTACGGCGTGTCGCCAACCCGCTCGACGTTCGCCACCACCTGCTGCGCATCCTCGTCATAGATGGTGACCGCGCCCATCCGTTCGGAAGCGACCGCGATGATGTTTCCCCTTCCCGCGCGCGGGATGACGACGAGCTGTCCCGGCGTCGACGGCAACGGCACGATCCGGGTCACGCTCGGAGCGACGGAAGGGTTGAGCGGGAGGTTGATCTTCGCCAGCGTGTCGGGGTTGCGCAGCGTCGCCCAGATGGTGGTCGGGGCGGAAGTGATCGGATCCGGGTCGGCGAAGACCATGGCGGCCAGGTCGACGCTCTGGATGGACGGGAACAAGTCGATGGCCAGGGTGACGCCGTTGTCGGTGCCGACGTCGACCGGGAGGTAGCGCAGGAAGTTGAAATTCAGGTTCAGGCACTTGGACGTGGCGGGCTCGCCTGCGCCGGTGTTGCCGAAGCGCTGGTAGCAGCCGCCGGCGATCAGGTGGCGGCGGACCGGATCGTAGAGCAGCGAGCTCATCCCGATTCCCGCGGCCACGAACTCGGAGCTCGCCACCATGGTGTAGAGCGGCTGCTTCGGATACGGCGTGCCCTGCGCGAGCACGGTGACCGCCGAGCTGGTGATGGGGATGCTGTTGTCGATGGCGTCCACGAAGGGGACCAAGGAGCCGATAAAGAGGACGCGCTGGCTGGGCTGGCCGGGAAGGGCGGCGTCACCGGGGACGATAGCGAAGGGGCCGTCCAGGTGGCCGGCGTCGGCGGTGTCGAACAGGCCCGCGCGGCAGTCGACACCGCTGCCGGCTCCGTCCGCGCAGCTCAGCGCCCCGCCTGGCGCAACGTGGACTGCGTTCAAGGTGCTGGTGTCGCGCGAGCCGGTGAAGGCCGTTCCGCCGCCGGCGGCGAAGATCGCGGGGTTCGTGGCATTGTCGTCGAGCGCGATCGGTCCCGCATAGTTGCCGATCATGACCGCGCCGGCGAAGGCCGCGTTGAATTCCGGGGTGCCCTGGAAGACGTCGCATTCGGGCGGGAATTGGGCCACGAAGCCAGCGTCGGGCCCGAGGACGCCGCCGTCGTTGAACTCGACGTTGGCCTGCGAGCAGTCGATGGAGCCGCCGTCCGGAAGGTGGCTCGTGCGGTCGAAGTGTGCGCGGATGTAGTCAGCCCGAAGGGCGACCATGGTGCCGCCTTCGAAGGCGTGGCCGAAGTTGCCGTTGGCGACGATGACCGTCTTGTCCGGCGCGACCGCGATGCCGGTGGGGAAGAAGAACTGGTTCTGCTGCTGAGGCCCGCTGCCGAAGCCGGGCGGCAGGATCGCGGGCAGGTTTTCGCAGCCCGCGACGAGGAAGAGCGCGGCCAGCAGACGAAAGCGCATCGGAGCGGCCTTTGTTAGGGCGGATGCGTCCTCGGGTCAAGCCGATTTGTCGACTTGCAACCTGCTGAAATCGGCCAGCGGCGCGAACAGCTCGTGAAGGCCGCGCAACAGCGCCAGCCTGTTGTCCCTCTGGCGTTCGTCGGGATCCATCACCATCACGTCGTCGAAGAACGCATCCACCGAAGGGCGCAGGTCCGCGAGCGCTGCGTAGGCCGCGGGATAATCCTCGCCTTCGTCGAGCGCGGACGAGAGCCGCTTCCTGCTCTCCTCCAACGCCGCCAGGAGCGCCTGTTCGGCGGGCAATTTCGCGAGGCCGGGCTGGAGGGCCACGGCGCTGATCTTCTTCTCTCCGGCTTGGGCGAGGATGTTGGCGATGCGCTTGAACGCCGCCGCGGTGGCCTCGAACTGCGCCTTGCGCGCGGTGCGGACCTCCTGCAGGGCCAGCACCCGCTTCTCCAGCGAGACCAGGTCGTGCGCCCCGGTATGCAGCGCCGCCTGGATGCTGTCTGGCTGGGCGCGATCCTTGAGCTGCACTTCCAGCCGCCCGAGCAGGAACGCCCACACCTTGTCGAGCAGCGCGGCCGCCCGCGAGACCTTCTCGTTCTTGGCGTGCTGCTCCTGCGCGTAACGGAGGGCCGCGTACAGATCGTAGCGGTAGCCCTTCGCGAGGGTGAGGCGGATGAGGCCCAAGGCGGCGCGGCGCTGGCCGTACGGATCGGCCGCTCCGGTCGGTTCCTTGCCGATGCCGAAGAGCCCGACCAGTTGGTCGATGCGGTCGGCGATGCCCAGGAGCGCGCCGGTGTCGCCTTCCGGCAGCTTGTCCTCCGCGCCGCGCGGCAGGTAGTGCTCGAAGATGGCATCGGCGACGGTCTTGGAGACGCCGTCGTGAAGCGCGTACACGCGTCCCATCGAGCCCTGCAGCTCGGGGAACTCGCCCACCATGCCGGTCGTGAGGTCGGCCTTGCAGAGCTCCGCTGCCTCCGCCAGCTCCTTGGGCTGCGCCTTGCCGGTCGAACCGTGCAGCCAGAGCGAAAGCTCGCGCAACCGTGCGATGCGGTCGTGCTCGGTGCCCAGGCCGGCCAGGAAGGTGCGCCGTCCGAGCTTCTCCACCCGCGAGCGCAAGGCCGACTTGCGGTCCTCGTCGAAGAAGAACTTCCCGTCTGAGAGCCGCGCGCGCAGGACCCGCTCGTAGCCCTTGCGCGAGACGGCCGGATCCTGCACCCGGGTGTTGGACACGGCGACGAAGGCCGGCAGGAGCTGGCCCGAATTCGTTTGCACGGCGAAGTATTTCTGGTGTCCGCGCATCTCCGAGACCAGCACTTCGGGCGGGAGCTGGAGAAACTCCTCGTCGAACCGGCCCACCACCGCCGACGGTTCCTCGACGAGGCCGGTGACCGTCTCGAGAAGCTCGTCGTCCGGCCGCGGAACTCCGCCCGCCTCTTGGGCAGCGCGGGCCACTTCGACGGCGACGCGCTGTTTGCGCTCGTTCCAGTCGGCGAGGACGTGCGCCTCGCGAAGCACGTCGACGTAGTGCGCGGCGCGCGGAAGCGGCAGCTCCTGCGGAGCATGGAAGCGGTGGCCGCGGGTGGTCGCCGAGCTCTCGACGTCGGCGAAGGAGATGGAGAGCGGCTGCCCGTCGAGAGCAGCCGCGATCCAATGAACCGGCCGTGCGAAGGCATCGCCGTCCAACGAATCCCAGCGCATCGACTTCTTGAAGGGGATGCCGCGGACGAGCTCCGCGAGAAGCCGCGGCAGCGCCTCGGCCGCGCTCTGGCCTTTGACTTCCTGCTCGACCACCACCCGGTCGCCTTCGACTTTCAGCGCTTCGACGGGAACGCCCGCCTTCTTGGCGAAGCCTTCGGCGGCCTTGGTCGGCTTGCCGTCGGCGAACGCCGCTTTGGCGGGTGGCCCGGACAGCTTCTTGCGCACGTCGGGCGCGCGCGCTTCGATGCCGGTTGCAATGACCGTGAGACGGCGCGGGGTGGCGAACGTCTTCACGCTGGCTGTGCCGAAGAGGCGAGATTCGTTGAGGCCCTTGGTCAGCTCGTCCTTCAGGTACTGCACGGCGGGAAGCTGGAACGACGCGGGCAATTCCTCGCAGCCGATTTCGAGCACGAGGTCCATCAGGCGACCTCTTTCTTGGCGCCTTTGCCCGGTTCGCTTTTGGGGTCACCGTTCCGCTCGCCTTTCGGCTCGACTAGCTCTGCGTAGCGCGCGAGCTCTTTCTCTGCCAGCGCGCGGTCCTTCAAAGAGGGAAACTTCATCCGCACCCGCGTGGTCAGGTACAGCCGCGCACAGTCGTGCGCGAGCTTGCGCACCCGCAGGATGTAGCCCTGCCGCTCGGTGACGGAGATGGCGCCGCGCGCGTCGAGCAGGTTGAAGCTGTGCGAGCACTTCAAACAGTAGTCGTACGCCGGCAGCGGCAACGACTTCTCGATCAGCTTCTGGCACTCGCCTTCGTATTGCGCGAACAGCTTGAAGAGGAGCTCCGCGTCGCTGGCGTGGAAGCTGTACTCGCTCTGCTCGCGCTCGTTCTGCCAGAAGACGTCGCGGTAGGTGAGCTTGGTGCCGTCCGGATAGGTGCAGAAGACGAGGTCGTAGATGTTGTCCTTCCCCTGCAGGTACATGGCGATGCGCTCGAGCCCGTACGTCAGTTCCGCGGCGACCGGCCGGCACTCGAAGCCGCCAGCCTGCTGGAAGTAGGTGAACTGCGTCACCTCCATGCCGTCGCACCACACTTCCCAGCCGAGGCCCCAGGCGCCCAACGTCGGCGACTCCCAGTCGTCCTCGACGAAGCGCAGGTCGTGGTCGCGGGACGTGATGCCGATGGCTTCCAAGGAGCCGAGGTAGAGGTCCTGGACGTTCTTCGGGCTCGGCTTCAGGATGACCTGGTACTGGTGGTGCTGGTGTAGCCGGTTCGGGTTCTCGCCGAAGCGCCCGTCGGCCGGCCTGCGCGAAGGCTCGACGTAGGCCACGTTCCACGGCTCGGGGCCGAGCACGCGCAGGAAGGTGGCCGGGTTCATGGTGCCGGCGCCGACCTCCAGATCGTACCCCTGCATCAGCGCGCACCCGCGCTCCGCCCAATACGTCTGGAGGGCGAGCAAGAGGCCCTGGAAATCCTTCGGCGCGCGGTCGTTCGGCATGGGGCGCGGAAGCTAGACGACGCCCCCGCGATCCGCAAGCACGAGCGCGATGGAGGAGACGGCTTTGCCGGCGACGGGCGGAGCGCGCAGGCGCGGAGCATGGGTCGATCAGGCCTCGGCGGTCGCGAGCCAGGCGGTCGCCGCCAGGGTCCGGCCTTGCATCGCCGTCTCCAGATCGGCGCCGATGCGCTCGCGCAGCTCGTCGGATGCGTTTGCGGTGCGCAGAAAGGCGGCGGTCGGACCCACTTGCAGGAGCTGGGGCGCGTCGGCCGGGAAAGGCAAGTCGAGCCGGCGGACGTCAACCGAACGAAAGCCCGCCTCGCGCAGGATCCGTTCGAAGCTGCCTGGCTGACCGAAAGCGAAAGGGCCCGGCCCCGGCGCCGGATCCGCGACCGGAAGGTAGCGGCGCGCGACCTGCGCGGGCAGCGTCGCCCAATCGTTCTCTTGCCACGGCCCCCAAGCGACCGCCGCAAATCGGCCGTCGAGAGCGCGGCGCAGGTTCGCGAACGCCGCCACCGGGTCTGCGAAGAACATCACGCCGAAGCGCGAGAAGCAGAGCTTGAAACGCTGGTCGAAGCGGTGCGTCTGCGCGTCGGCGAGCAGATAGCGCGCGCCGTGCGCGGCCTCGCTGCGGGCGATGCGCAGAAAGGGCTCGGAGATGTCGATGCCGAGGGCGTCGCCGGTCCGCCGCGCCAGGGCCACCGTCGTCTCTCCCATGCCGCAGCCGACGTCGAGCGCCGGCTCCCCGGGCTTGGGATCGAGCGCGGCCAGCGCGGCTTCGCCGAATGGCAAGAGCGGCCGGACCATGCGCTCGCGCAGCCGGATCCAGCGGTCGCTGTTGACTTCGTTCCAGAGCCGGATCTGTTCGTCGTTGCTCATCGCGCGAGCATGCCACGAAGGCAGCTCGCAGCGGGGCGCGGCTACTTCTTCTTCGCCACCGGCGGTGCGAGGAAGCTCAAGTTGTCCATCGGCGGGGGCGGGGGTTCGGACACCTGCGGCTCGCCGCGAATGTGGTCGAGCACCGCCTTGTGCTGATCGAGAATGGAGCCGAGCTGCTGCAGAAACGAGGCCTTCGCGCGCTTGAGCTCGTCGATCTCCTGCACGAGCTGCATCCTGCGCGACTGCGCGTTGGCGATGATCTTCTCCGCCTGCAGCTCCGCATCCGAGAGGACGATGTCGGCCTCTTTGCGGGTGTGCGACTTCATGTCTTCGGAGAGCTTTTGGGCGGTGGTCAAGGTCGACTGCAGGAGTTGCTCGCGATCGCGAAACTCGTTGATGCGCGCTTCCCGCCTGCGCAGCTCTTCGTCCTGCCGGTTGAGCTTGCGCGCCATCTCTTCCATCTCGGAGGCGCAGGCCTCCAAGAACGCGCGCACTTCCCTCTCGTCGAGGCCACCCAGGCGCACCTTGCGGAAGCTCTTCTGCTGCAGGTCGAGCGGAGTCAGCTTCATGGCCTAAGAGGATACACCCGAGGTCAAGCTTTGATTCCGCGCGTCGGCCAACGGCGGCGGCTCCGCCGGCTGGACGCCCGCACGCCCGGCAGCCTTGACGCGGTACATCGCCTCGTCCGCCTTGCGGAGCAGGTTTTCCGGATCGCGCGCATCGTCGGGAAAAGCGGCGATGCCGATGCTGGCCGTGAGGTGGACCGGCCCCCGCTGATCGCCGCGCAAGAACGGCTCGCTGCCGATTTCGGAGCAGATGCGCTTCGCCGCCAGCACCGCCTGGTCCTTGCTCGTCTCCGGCATCAAGATGACGAACTCGTCGCCGCCGTAGCGCACCGGCACGTCGGTCGATCGCAGGGTGCGCAGGAGCAGGGCGCCAACCTCGTGCAGCACCTGGGAGCCCGCCGGATGCCCGAGCGTGTCGTTCACCCGCTTGAAGTGGTCCAGGTCGAAGAAGATGAGCGAGACCGGATGACCGAAGCGGGTGGCGCGGACCACTTCGTTCTCGAGCTGCCGTTTCATGTGCCGCGAGTTGAAGAGCCCGGTGTGGTCGTCCAGCACCGTCAGCTCCTGCACCTTGTGGAAGTTTCGCGCGTTCTCGATGGCGATGGCGGCGAACTCGCCCACCGTGCAAAGGATCTTCAGGTCCTCGGCGGTGAAAGGGGTGTCGCCTTCGCCGTTGACGAGCTCGATGACGCCGAGCATCCGGCCCTTGAACGAGAGCGGCACCGCCAGGATGGAGGCAGAGACGAAGTGCGAGGCCTCGTCGAAGCGCCGGGCGAAGCGGCCGTCCTTGGCCACGTCCTTGACCAAGAGCGCCTTCTGGCTCTGCGCCACCCAGCCGGCAATGCCCTCGCCGGGCTTGACCCGCAGGCCCAAAAGCCGCTCCGAGCCGATGCCCATGGCGGCGTGGAAGAACAGCTCTTCCGAGGTGTCGTCCTTGAGCAGCACCGACCAATTGCGCGGCTTGAGCAGCTCCGAAACCTTGGCGAGGATGACGTGCATGACCTCGCCCGTGTCGAGCGAGGACGTGAGCGCCTTGCCGATCTCATTCAGGACGGCGAGCTCGTCGACCGTTCGCTGCAGCTCGCGCAAGAGGTCCTTACCGCGCATCCCGCGACTGTAAGCCCGCAGGGGGCGGTAGCGCCAGATTTGACGCCGGCGGGCTGGCCGCTCCGTTGCTCGGGGCGCGGGCTTGTCGGGGCGCGTTCGAAACGGTAGAGCGCGCAGGTGCGCATCGTGCTCGCATCGGCATCGCCTAGAAGGCGCGAGTTTTTCGAGCGCCTCGGCCTTCGCTTCGAGACGACGGTCCCGCGGATCGACGAAGCGGTGCGGCCGGGCGAAGAGGCGAGGGCGTACGTCGAGCGACTGGCGCGAGAAAAGGCCGAGGCGTGCGCGCGACCGGGCGCTGTCGCGGTGGGCGCCGATACGACGGTGGTGGTGCGCGGCGAAGTGCTGGGGAAGCCGCGCGACCGCGCGGATGCGGCGCAGATGCTGCGGATGCTGTCGGGGGGCTGGCACGAGGTGTTGACCGCAGTCTGCGTCGGTTCCGAGGTGCGCTGCGTCGTCACGCGAGTGAAGTTCGTCGCCATGACCGAGGCGCAGATCGAGTGGCTGGTGCGGTCGGGTGATGGTGACGACAAGGCCGGCGCGTACGGGTTGCAGGGTCTCGCCGGCGCGTTCGTCGAGCGCATCGAGGGGAGCGTTTCCAACGTGGTCGGGCTGCCTTTGGCGGAGACGCTCGAGCTGCTCGCGAAGGCGGGCGCGGAGCTGCCATGGGTGTGAAGGAGGGCCTCGCCGAGGTTCGCACTCGCATTGCTTCTGCCTGCGCCCGCGCTGGCCGGGATCCGGCTTCGGTGACGCTGGTGGCGGTGAGCAAGACCAAGCCGGTCGAGCTCTTGCGCGACGCCATCGCTGCCGGGCAGCGCAGCTTCGGCGAGAACTACGCGCAGGAGTTTCGCGACAAGCACGAAGAGCTGCCCGATCTGGACTGGCATTTCATCGGCGCCTTGCAGACCAACAAGGTGAAGTACGTCGCGGGGAAGGCAACGCTGGTCCACACCTGCGACCGGCTTTCGCTGGCGCAGGAGCTGTCGAAGCGGGCGGCTTCGGAGCAGCGGGTGCTGCTGGAGGTCAACATCGGCCGCGAACCGCAGAAGGCCGGCGTACTGCCGGAAGATGCTCCCGCGCTTCTCGATCAAGTCCGCCGCCTGCCGAAGCTTCGCTGCGACGGCCTCATGTGTATTCCACCTTCGGAAGGCGATCCGCGCCCGCACTTCGCGGCGCTGCGCGAGCTCGGATCGAAGCTCGGCCTGCGCGAGCTGTCGATGGGCATGAGCGCCGACTACGAAGTCGCCATCGCAGAGGGCGCAACGATCGTGCGAGTGGGGACGGCGATCTTCGGCGCCCGCTGACCTCGCCCGCAGTGCGGTGAGGAGCTTCGCTGCGACACCTGCCTTGCCTCTGCGCCGCTCGCTCGCTAAAAGCGCGCTCATGCAACCCTTCGTCGATCAGAAGCTGAAGGCCGAGATCGCGGCGTTCAACGAGCGAGGCCAGACCGGGCCGGACCCGCTCGGGGCGCGTTACGCCGAACGGCGCGCGGGCTATTCGTTGTTCGCGCGGATGATGTCGGACGCCGACATCGAGGCGCTGCGGCCGTACATCTTCTGCTACCGCGGGCTGCCGTCGAAGGAGAAGGTCACCATCCGCAACTTCATCGGCGGCGAGTGGCGCGCATCGGCGTCGGGCGAGCATGCCACCATGACCTGCCCGACCGACAAGCGTCAGGCGCTCTTCGACGTGCCCGCCTCGGGCAAGCAGGACGTCGAAGCCGCGCTCTCGGCGGGCGATGCCACCTGGAAGAGCCTTGCCTGGGCCGACGAAGGCCTCGCCTACCGCAAGCAGGTGGTGAAGAACGTCTCGCGCATCTTGAATTACTACACGGAAGATTTTCTCCACGAGATCCGGCAGCAGATTCCGAAGACGAAGCTCGAGGCGGAGAAGGACTTTTTCGAGGCGAAGCGCGCCTGCGATCACCTCGAAGGCAGCTTCGAGGCGGCGGTCAAAGGCGAGATGGTGCCGGACATGTTCGCCGGCCAGCGCTACTGGCGTGACGCGTACTTGCCGGCGGGCCTCGCGGCCATCATCACGCCGATGAACTTCATCTGGGGCATTCCGACCATCCACCTGGCCGGCGCGTACCTCGCGGGGTGCCCGTGGATTTTGAAGGGCCATCCCTTCGCGGCCGCGACCAACACCTCGATGGTGCGTTGCTTCCTCGCTGCCGGCGCCGATCCGCGCTTCATCCAGAAGGTGGAAGGGTTCGGAAAGGGCATCGCGCCGCTCGCGACCGACCACCGGGTGGCGGTGGTGGCAGTGACTGGGTCGTCAGAGACCGCGCGCAGCATCCAGAACGGCCGCGGCCTCGCGCGCACCCGCTTCGAAGGCGGCGGCTGCAACTGGTCGTACGTCGACGACGGGTACTCCGACGAGGACTTGAACAAGATCGCTGTGCGCCTCACCTACGCAAAGCTCGGGCTCTCCAGCCACAAGTGCACCGGCCTCCACGGCGTCGCCGCCTCGCGCGCCACCTTGGATCGCCTCGTCCCGCTGATCGCTGCCGAGATGGATCGCTGGCACGTCGCCGATCCGCGCGCGGCCGACGCCGGCGACAAGACGCTTGGGCCGCTCATGGTGCACAAAGCGCAGACGGCGTTGGATGTCGTCGCGCAGGCGAAGGCGGCCGGGCTCAAGGTGGTCCGCGAAGGCGGACGCGCTGCCGGCGAATACGGCCAGCACGCGGAGGCGGTCAAGCCAGCCTTGATCGACGGCGTCACCCCGCAGACGACCTTGAAGCACGACTGGGACGGGAAAGGCGTCAAGGAATACAAGATCGCCACCACCGAGCTGTTCATGCCCGTCCTCGTCTGCATGCCGCTCGCGTCGTTCGAGGAATTCGTGCGCTTCTCGCTCTTCGAGAACCCGCACGACCTCGCCACCTCCATCTGGACGCGCGACGACAAGAAGCTCACCCGCGCGCGCAGGACGCTGGCCGGAATGCTGAAGGAGAACGACGGCACCGACAGCGCGCTGGAATGGGAAGAGTTCGGCGCCTCCACCATCGGCGAGAGTGGCAACATGGGCGTGGGCGAGATCCAGGCCACCATCAGCATCTACGCGCGGCGGCAGAAGGGCCGTCACTTCGTCTTCTGAGAACCCCGGCGGCCGAGAGGCCTCTGAGGGGTTACGCTTTTTTCTTTCAATGCCGCGCATCTCGCTGGACGGACAATTCGTCGACGCGCAGCCCGACGACACCGTCGCCGAGGCGCTCTTGCGCGCGCGCATCACCACCTTTTCGCGCTCGATCAAGTACCACCGGCCGCGCGGGCCCTTCTGCTTCTCGGGTTCGTGCGGGCAGTGCTTGATGCAGATCGACGGGTTGCCCAGCCAGCTCGCCTGTCGCGTGCCGGTGCAGGAGGGGATGAAATGCGTCCGGCAGAATGCGCCGCTCGGCGCCGACACCGACCTTCTGCGCGCCGCGGATTTCGTCTTCGCCGGCGGGCTCGACCACCATCACCTGCTGACCGGCTCCAAGCTGCTCGGGCGGGTGGCGTTGGAAGTGGCGCGCCGGCTCGCCGGGCTCGGAGAATTGCCGCAAGCGGTGCAGCCGGTGGTCGCGGGCGCCGTGCGTAAAGTGCGGGTCGCCGTCATCGGTGGCGGGCCCGCGGGCATCGCCGCCGCGCGCGCTGTGGGGCCCGACGCGATTCTGCTCGAGCGCGAGAAGGAGCTTGGCGGAGCGGCGCGGCTGGGCCTCGCCGGCCTGCCGGATGCGCCTCCGACTTGCGAAGTGCTGCTCGGCGCGGAGTGCGTCGGCCTGTACGCGAACGACACCACGCTGCCTGGGAATGCGCTGGTTGCGGTGCGGCTCGCGAAACCCTCGCCGGCAACCGAGGCGACGCGGCTCTTGGTCCTCGTCGCCGACAAGGTCATCGTCGCGAACGGCGCCGCGCCGCTGCCTCTCGCCTTTCCCGGCGGAGACCGGCCCGGCGTCTACGCTGCCCGCGGACTGCTCGGCCTGAAGGAGCGCATTGCGGATCGGATCATTGTCGCCGGTGACGGCGAGGAGCTGCAGACCTGCGCTGGCGCGCTGCGGAAGAAGGGCTACGAGGTCCTGCGCGAAGTGCGCTCTTCGGCGAAGCTGCGCGCGCTCGGCAATCCGGTGAGGGCGCTCGACGTCGACGGCGAACGCATCCGCTGCGAGGCAATCGCGGTGGCTCTCGGACCGTCGCCCTTGCATGAGCTGGCAACCTCGGCCGGCGCGCAAGCACGCTGGAATTCCGCCATCGGCGGCTTTCCAGTGCAAGTCGACGCGGAGGGGCGGACCAGCGTTCCCTGGCTGTTCGCCGCCGGCCGCGTGGCCGGGCAGGGCGGCCCGCGCGCAGCGGAATCGGGCAGGGCAGCGGGGGCAGCGTGCCGGGATTGAGCGAAAAGGCCATCGTCTGCGCCTGCGAGGACGTGTCGGTCCACGACGTGGACGACGCCATCGGGCACGGCTTCGCCGACATCGAGAGCTTGAAGCGCTACACCGGCCTCGGCACCGGCCCCTGCCAGGGCAAGAGCTGCCAGGCCTCCGCCATGCGCATCTGCGAACAGCGCAACGCGGTGCCGAAAGAGGCGCGTGTGCCCTTCCGCGCGCGGCCGCCCTTCACGCCGACGGCGGTTTCGCACTACGCCGGCCTGCCGAGAGAAATCAGCGCCGAGCGCATTGCGACGGCGGGGCTGCGTCCGACCTGGGGCGCAGGCGCCCACCCGCTGCAGCCGCGCGGAAAGCTGCCCGAAAAGGTGGATGTCGTCGTCATCGGCGGCGGCATCATGGGACTTGCGCTCGCGTGGAATCTCGCGCGTTCCGCGAAGGTGCTGGTGCTGGAGCGCGGCTATCTCTGCGAGGGCGCATCCGGCCGCAACGGAGGTGGCGTCCGCGCGCAGTGGGCGACTCCGACGTTGATCGAGCTGGCGAAAGAATCCATCGCCTTCATGGCTGGCTTCGCGCAGGAGCTCGGCATCAACGTCTGGCTGCGCAAGGGCGGCTACCTCTTCCTCGCCCATGACGACGAGACGGTCCGGCGCATCGAAGAGAGCGCCGCCTTGCAGAAGCGGCACGGCCTTCCCACCAGGGTGATCTCGCCCGGCGAGGCGGGTGGCATCGTGCCCGAGCTCGACACTTCGCGATTCGTGGCCGCAGCCTGGAACCCCGACGACGGGGTCGTCTTTCCCTGGCCGTTCCTGTGGGGCTATGCTGACGGAGCGCGCAAGCGATCAGCCGTCATCGAGACGTTCACTCGCGTCACCGGCATCGAGGTCTCGCAAGGCCGCGTCCGCGGCGTCTCGACCGACCGCGGCCGGGTTTCGGCGGACCGGGTGGTGATCGCCTCGGGCGCGTGGAGCCCGACCGTGGCGAAGCTCGCCGGCGTTTCCTTGCCGAACCTTCCCTACCGGCACGAGATCGTCTCTTCCGAGCCGCTCAAGCCGTTCTTGGGGCCGCTCGTCTCGATGCTCGGGACGGGCCTCTATTTCTCGCAGTCGATGCGCGGCGAGATCGTCGGCGGCATGGGCGATCCCGACGAGGAGCCGGGGCTCAACCAGACTTCGTCCTTGCGGTTCTTGTCCCGCTATTCGAAAGCGCTGAGCGAAATCATGCCGCGGACCGGCGGCGTGAAACTGCTCCGCCAGTGGGCAGGCTGCTACGACGTCACTCCCGATCACTCACCCGTCTTGGGAGAGACGCCCGGGGTCGCGGGACTCCTGCAGATGAGCGGCTTCGTCGGTCACGGCTTCATGATGGCGCCCGCGGTGGCGCGCCGGATGGCCGCCTGGATGGGCGGCGCGCAGGACGAGATCTTCGAGCGCTTCAACCTTCAGCGCTTCGCCGATGGCAGGCTGGAGAAAGAAACCTTCATCATCGGCTGAGCGCGGGCGCGCGCCGTCTGGGTCGCGCCCGCATCCAGCCATCGACAGGATTCGCTCAGGCGAGGCCGGCGATCAGCGCGGTCAGGCGGTCGAGGTCGATCGGTTTAACCAAGTGGGCGTCGAACCCCGCCATCGCCGTCCGCCTGCGGTCCTCGTCCTGCCCATACCCCGTCAGCGCGATGAGCTGCGCGGGCGCTGCCGTCATCTTCCGCAGCCGTGCAGCGAGCTCGTAGCCGTCCATGACCGGGAGCCCGAGATCGAGCACGCCGATCTCGGCGTGGAAGCGCTCCTGCACCGCCAGCGCTTGCGGGCCGTCGTGCGCCACCGCGACATCGTGTCCGACCATCTGGAGCGCCTCCGCCAGCATCTCCGCGGCGTCGACGTTGTCGTCCACCACCAGGACCTTGCGGCCTCGTCGAGCCGCGGCGACGCTGTCTTCGCGCGGACTCGCCACCCGTGCCGTCTCTCGCAGCCCCCGGAGCCGTACTTCGAATTCGCTGCCGCGCCCCAGGCCTTCGCTCTTGGCGGAGACCGTGCCGCCGTGGAGCGCGACCAGGTTCTGCACCAAGGCAAGGCCGAGCCCGAGGCCGCCCTCGCTGCGGTCGATCGACCGCGGACCCTGGGCAAAGAGATCGAAAATCCGGGGCAGGAAATCCGCCGCGATGCCGATGCCGTCGTCGCGGACGCGCACCACCACCTCGTCGCCGTCGCGCGCCGCCGAGAGCCGGACGTGGCCGCCGTCGGGCGTGTAGCGGGCGGCGTTGGTGAGCAGGTTGCCGATCACCTGCGACAGGCGCACGGCGTCGCCGTCGACGAAGAGGCCGCGCGGCAGGTTCAGCTCCAGCCGGTGCGCCTTCATCTCGAAGAGCGGGCTCGCCATCTCCACGGCCTTGGCCGCCACTTCCGCGAGCTCCACCGGTCTCTTGGAAAGCTCGATCTTGCCCTGCGCGATCCGGGCGACGTCGAGCAGGTCGTCCACCAGCCGCGACAGGTGCCCCACCTGGCGTTCGATGACCTCCCGCTCGCGCCTTCCGGTGCTGTCGCCCCGCAGCTCCATCAGCTTGAGCGCGGTGACGATGGGCGCGAGCGGATTGCGCAGCTCGTGCCCGAGCATGGCGAGGAATTCGTCCTTGCGCCGATCGGACCGCATCGCTTGTTCCGCCAGCGCCTCGGCGCGGGCGCGGGTCACCACGATCTCGGTGACGTCGAAGCCGAAGACCGCGATGCCGTCGATCGTGCCGTCGAGTCGGCGGAACGGTTCGTAGGTGAAGGTCGCGTAGACTTCTTTCGCCGGCGTGCCCTGAGAGCCGGTAAGCACGATCGGCACTTCGTTCCCGATGTATGGCTCGCCGGTCGAGTAGACGCGGTCGAGCAGCTCGAAAAACCCCTGACCTTCCACGTCCGGCAGCGCCTCGCGCACCGTCTTTCCGGTCACGTCGCGGCCGACCAGGCGCTGGTACGCCTCGTTCGCCAGCTCGAAGACGTGCTGCGGCCCGCGCAACAGGCAGATGAACACCGGCGCACCGTTGAAGAGGCGCTTGAGCTCGTCGCGGTGGCGCCGATCCGCTTCGCGAAGCTTTCCCAGCGCGAGCTGCGACTCGACGCGGGCGACCAGCTCCTTGGCCGAGAACGGCTTCACCAGGTAGTCATCCGCACCGGCCCTGCGGCCCTCCGCGGACGCCTCCTCACCCGCGCGGGCGGACACCAGCACGACCGGAATCGCCGCCGTGCGCGGGTCGGCCTTGAGCGCTGCGACCAGCCCGAAACCGTCGAGCTTGGGCATCATCACGTCGGCAAGGATGAGCTGGGGTGGGTCCGCCCGGATCGCCTCGAGCGCGGCCCGTCCGTCGGGCGCGGTCTGCACCTGCCAGCGGGTGGAGAGAATCCGTTCCAGGTACTCGCGCATGTCGGCGTTGTCGTCGACCGCCAGGATCCGCTCCTCACTCTTGGATGCCGCAGCTTCGCCGGGCGCGGGCAACGGCGCTTCCGGGTCGTTCCAGCGCAGCGCTTCATCGACGAACGGCGCCGCCCCGAGCGCAGTCGACACTTCGGGCCTTCGAGCGCCGATCCGGTCTTTGGGAAGGTGTGCGGCGCCAAGCGGCAGCCGCACGGTGAAGGTGGTGCCGCGCCCGAGCGCGCTTTCGACCGACACCGCTCCGGCGTGCAGCGTGACCAGCTCCTGTACGAGCGCGAGACCGATGCCGGTGCCCTCGTGGGTGCGCGAGCGTGCGCCGTGCACGCGGTGGAAGCGATCGAAGATGAGCGGGAGCTGATCGGGCGCGATGCCTGTGCCGGTGTCCTTGACCGTCAGCTCCGCTGCCCCGTCTCTTTCGCGCAGGCCGACGACGATCTCGCCCTCGAAGGTGAACTTGAGCGCGTTCGACAGCAGGTTCAAGACGATCTTCTCCCACATGTCGCGGTCGACGTAGACCGGCTCGCCGAGGGGCCGAAGATCGAGGCGCAGCCGGAGGCCCGCCGATTCGATCGCGGAGCGGAAAAGGCTCGCCAGATCCGAGGTGAGCCGGGCGAGATCGGCGGGCTCGTAAGCAGCCTCGACCCGTCCCGCTTCGATGCGGGAGAAGTCGAGCAGCGTGTTGACCAGCTTGAGGAGCCGCTGCGCGTTGCGCTGCACGAGCTCCCAGCGCTGGATGTCCTCGGGCGGCAGCGTCTGCGCGGCGGAGAGCGCGTCGCGCGCAGGCCCGAGCAAGAGCGTCAGCGGCGTGCGGAACTCGTGGCTGACGTTGCTGAAGAAGGCGGTCTTGGCGCGATCGATCTCCGCCAGCGCATCGGCGCGCGCCTTCGCTTCCTCGAGCGACCGCGCGCTTCCGATGGCGGTGGCAATCTGGGATGCGAGCAGCTCGAGGAAGCTTCGATACCGCGCATCGAGCCGGAGCCGCGGGCTCACCGCCACCACCAGGATGCCCGCTGCGCGCGATTCTCCCGGCCGTAGGATGGGGAGCTGCAGGCATTTGCCCGGCAGCATGGAGAACAGCTCCGGCGCCGCTTCGCTCTTGCCGTGGAGGTCGAGCTCCAGCGGCAGCTCGAGCGTCGCGGGCGCGCTTCGCGCTGCGAGCCGGGCGGATTTGCCCTCGTCGTGAGACAGGTAGATGAGCGACCAGGGGACGTCGTCCGGATTGCGCGCCAGGACCTCCGCGGCGGACCGGCAGGCGTCGTTCTGCGTCCGCGCCTGCTGGGTCTCGGCGGAGAGCGCCTGCAGCGTCTTCAGGCGCCGCGCGCCCAGGACGCGCTCGGTGGTTTCGGTGACGGTGACGAGCACGCCGCCGACCTGGCCGCTCTCCTCGCGGATCGGGCTGTACGAGAAGACGAAGTAGCATTCCTCGGTGAAGCCGTGGCGATCGAGCGGGAGGAGAAAGTCGGTCACGGTGACCGGCCTTCCTTGCATCACGCCCTCGAACATCGGCCCGATGATGTGCCAGATCTCCGCGAAGGTCTCGCGGGTGCTGATGCCCATCGCTGCCGGATGCTTGGTGGACCCGAGGATGGGGCGGTAGCCGTCGTTGTAGAATTGGGTGAAGCCCGCGCCCCAGGCGATGTACATGGGGAAGCCGGTCTCGAGCAGGATGCTGAGCGCGGTGCGCAGGCTCTGCGGCCACGATTCGACCGGCCCTACGGGCGTCGCGGACCAGTCGATGGTGCGCATCAGCGCTCCCATCTCGCCGCCCCCGCTCAACGCGTCGGGGACGGCTCGCTGCTCACGGGAAATCATCCGCGGCGAAGCGTACTGCACGAGCGATGCGCCTTCAGCCTGCCATTCTGCGGAGGTGTACGAAAACGGCCGAAGAACGGCAGCGACCCGGAGCCAGGCGCAAGCTCCGGGTCGCGCGATGAAGTGACGACTGCGCTACGGCACCGTGCGGACGATGACGTCGTCGGCGATGCCCTGGCCTTCGAAGGCGAGGAAGCGCGACGAGATGCGCCCGGTGAACGTGCCGACCGGGAGGCCCTGGATGCTGACCGTCTCGGTGCCTGCAGCCGGGTCGACCGTGAATTCGATCGGCGTGAAGGTGAAGATCAAGAGCGACCCACTGGCGAGAACGCGGGAGCCCGAGAGGACCTGGTAGGTGCCGACGAGACCCGCCGGCTGAGCGAGCACGATGCGGACCCAGAGCTCGCCGCTCGCGGGCAGGTTCGACAGCGTCCCGCCCGAGGTGGTCAAGCCGAAGCCCACATAGCTGCCGGCCAGCGCGGGCGGGAGGATGTCCGCGGAGACGCTGTACTTGGTGGTCGGCGGCACGAACGGCGCCACCAGGTCACCGGTGCGGAGAATGCCGTCGCGCCAGTCGGAGACGGCGACGCCGTTGAAGAGCGGCTGGAGGGTGGAGGGAATCTCGAACGGGTTGTCGACCGCGCCGCCGAAATTCCAGTTCTGCGCGGTCCAGAGCGACTTGGTGCTGCCCGGATATTCGGCCCAGAACTGCGACAGGCCGGTCCCTGCGAAGATCGAGCGCAAGGCGAGCTTGCCACCCTGCGGACGCGCAGCGTCGGCCCCGAAGCCGAACGATTCGCGGAAAGTGATGTCGGGCGTAGGCGGAGCCTGCGGGAGCGGGTTCACGACGGGAGGAGCGACGACGCCGCCTCCACCACCGCCAGCACCGCCACCGCCAGCGCCGCCGCCTCCCCCAGCGCCGCCGCCGCCACCAGCACCGCCGGCAGCCTGAGCCTGTGTTGCCACGAGAGAGATAGCCACTAACGCCGACACGATGATCCGGATCAATTTCATTTTTGTTCCCCTGGCAAAAACGAGCGCCCGGGTTGCAAGACCCACGACCACACTGCGAGCCGCCAATTATTTTGAGCGCAAAAAATCTGCAGCGCGCATTGATTCCACTCTAGGCGCAATGATCCCGTATGACCGCGACCCGCGCAAATGCGGGCATAGCGCACCGCGGCGTGGCCATTCGCCGGCAAAATCGGCCGGATCACACAGAATGAGCCAGGGTGGCGAGTAGGCGCAAGCCCGTCATCGCCGATCGCGCCATCGCCGGCCGGCACGACGCCGCGAAAGCTCGCGCGGCCGTGCGAGCTTTCGCGAAAGATCCGACCTCAGCCGCAGTCGCAGAGCGCCCGCACGTCCTTCGCGGCGTGGCACGGTCCGCTCGCACCCATCAGGCAGGAACAGGCTGCTTCGGCCTCCGCATCGGTCGGCGTCATCGGCATCGGTCCGCAGCCCGCAGGCACAGGCGTGCAATCCACCATCGCCATCGCGTCGCGGACGCAGAAGTACGGCGTCATCGCGCCCGCGCTGGTGGCGCAGCCGCACACCGACCGCGGCGGCACGGAGGCGGGGTCGGCGTCGACGCATTGGTCGGGCGCGCACATCTGCATCATGTCCATGCCCATCATGCAGTTCGGGCCGTTCGTCTGCCAGAAGCAGGCGGCATTCGCGGTGCAGTCCACCTGGCTCATCCCCATGCACGCGGGGCTCACCTGCGTCTCGACCGAAGCCGACCCGCTGGGAACGCCGGGCTCCATGCCCGAACAAGCGACGAGCGCCGCGGCGACGAGAACGATGCGCATGGGCGCAATCTACGCACGGCATATGCGCGTCGAGTGTGCGGCCGTCACAACGTCTCCTACAGCACGATCATTCGCGCACGCCCGTTACTCGAACGAGCGGAGCCGCGCGACCGTCTGCGCGTCGAGCCGCGTCACCGTCGCCACCACGAGCTGCACGAGCTGATCGAAATCGCGGCGATTCATGATGCCGTTGTGCGCGTGCGTGTAGCGGACCGGCACCACCAGGTTCAGCGTGGGCGCGCCGCCAGAGGACTTCTGGATCTCCGCCGAGTCGTCGCCATAGCCCTGCACGACGTCGAGCTGGAGCGGCACCCCGATGTCCTTCGCCACCCCGCGTACGAACGCGAGCAACTTCCGGTTGGGAAGCTCGCTCGAGTCGTAGAGGAAGACGCCCGGGCCTTGGCCGAGCAGCTCCTGCGCGTCCTCGGGACCGACTTTGGGAGCGTCCTTGGTGACGCCGGCTTCGATGGCGATGCCGAGGTCCGGCTTGACCACCTCCGCTGCCGTATGCGCGCCGCGCAGGCCGATCTCCTCCTGCGTCGTCGCCACCCAGAAGAGGCGGTTCGGGTGCCGCCTGCCCCTCAGCTCCTGCATGGCGACGACCAGCGCGGCGCAGCCGACGCGGTCGTCCCAGGCCTTGCCGAGATAATTCTGGGTGCCGTTCAAGATCGCGAACGGCGCATCTGGCACCACCGGATCGCCCGGCTCGATTCCCATCGCCGCGACCTCGGCGGGATTCTTCGCACCCACGTCGAGGAACACCCATTCGCGCGGGAACGGCTTTCCCCGCTCGTCGGCGGGGACGATGTGGATGTCGCGGATGCCGGTGACTGCCCGGACGGGCCCGTTCTTGCCGAGGATGATCCAACGCTGGTCGAAGAGCGCCTGATCCAGCCACCCGCCCAGCATCTGCATGGTGAGCCAGCCTTCAGGCGTGATGCGCCGGACGAGGCCGCCCAGCTCGTCCATGTGCGCGTCGATCATGATGCGCGGTCCGTCCGAACCCTGCTGCGCGATCACCGAGCCGAGGCCGTCGAAGGTGAGCTTGTCGCTGTGCGGGCGCATCCGCTCGACCATGATCTTGCGCACCGCCTCTTCGTAGCCCGAAGGGCCGGGAGCGTCAGCGAGCTTCTGCAGCAGATCGGCGGTGGGGTCGGCGAGAAGCAACGCGCAGAGGAGGGTGATCATGCGCGTCTTCTAGCAAAGCCGTGCGCGACTTGGGGCGCCGCCCGGAGCGGCGCGGCCGACGCCCGAAGCGGAGCGGCCGGGCCACCCACGGAGGGCAGCCCGGCCGCAAAACAACTTGGTACGGGATCTACTTCTTCCAGCGCTCGTCGCCCGGGTCGAAGACGAGCGGCTTCACGTAGTCGATCGGGTCGATCATCCAGCGCGCCTCGGGACGCTGCGCGGGGGTGAGGGCGGGCACCATCTGGTTGAGCTGCTTCTGGTACGCAATCTCGAACTCCGGCGCGGAGGTCGGGAGCGCGGCGTTGGTCTGGTGGATGGGGATCCAGATCTTCGGCTGCAGCGCGGCGCTGTTCTGGATCGGATCGCGCATGCCGTTGACGGCGAAGCCGAGGCTGACGAACGAGCCGAACTCCAGGTCCGTCGTGGGCAGCGCTTCGATGCGGGACTTGACCTGCGCAGCGACCCGCGGGCCCCAGCAGTTGTTGATGCCGTTCGCCACGGTGAAGCCGCGATCGAGGGTGCAGCCGTTCACCAGATCTCCGGTCGTGTTGTGCCAGGAGAAGGTGAAGTTGTTCTGCCCGTGCACCACGAACGAGTACCAGATGCTGACCGGGCCGCCCTTCACGCCGCCGGTGGTGAACGAGTGCGGCGTGCCCGGGGGGTAGAGCTGCGCGTCGCGCGCGTCGGCGATGTTTTGCACCGGCGTGATCGGGAAGCTGGTCTCCGGCGAGGAGGTGCCGGAGTGCAGATGGCGGAACGCGGTGATGGAAGCGACCGGTTCGAGCGCGCCGATGTTGACCACCTCCGCGCCCGGCTCGGAGCCGAAGCTGGTCACGTCGTGGCACTCGACCTTGTTGGTGGTGATGGCGCCCTGGGCGAAGAACTTCTGCGCGTCCGCCTGCAGGTCGATGCAGGTCTCGGCCGAGGCGAAGATCGGGATGCTCAGCTTGGCGGACAGCCAGGCCGCGTTGTCGGCGTGATCGCCGTGACCGTGGCCGAGGAAGATGGCTTCCGGCTTGAGCGAGAGGAGATCCTCCACCACGAACGGGGTGCGTCCGGGCACGGTTTCGGCGCGGTGGATGAAGGTGTCGAGCATGACGATGTGGCCTTTGACGGACGCGGCCAGGGTTGCGTTGGTGAGCCAACTGAAGATGACCTTGCTGTTGTCGACCTCTCCCTTGGCGTTGACGTTCTCGGCGCCGAAGAAGAACGACCGCGCCTTCACCACGGCCGGATCGACACCGCCTTTGTCGGCGAAGGCGACGGTCGAGGTGCAGAGGGCGAGGCTTACAACGGCTGCTTTCAATGACATGAAACCTCCTGACTTCGGGGGGCCGCAGTAAGCACCTGAGCCACGAATCCGTCCATCACCTGACACGCCCTTTTCGGACGCGCGTTGCCCTTTTGCGCCACAAACGCACGGCGCGGCGCATCAGCACGGTTGCCCGCGCGAGCGGCAATGCAGTCAGCGGGCGGTGGCGCGGTAGCGGCCGGGCGTCGACTTCGTCAGCTTGTGGAAGGCGGAGCTGAACCGGCTCTGGCTGGCGAAGCCGCAGGCGGCCGCCACCGCGCGCACCGGCAAATCCGTGCTCTCCAGCAACGCCTTGGCGCGCTCGATCCGCCGCAGCCGGACGAACTCGTGCGGCGTCAGTCCCATGCTCTCCTTGAAGGCTCGGGCGAAGTGCCGGACGCTCATCCGCGCTCGCTCGGCGAGCTGTTCCAAAGGGAGCGGCCCGCCCAGGTGCGCGTCCACGTATTCGGCCAGCGCTTGCACCCTGCGGCCGGGGAGCCCGCCCTTGTGCGGCGGGACCCTGGTGCCGTAGCGACGCACGAGGTGCGCCGCGATCGCCGACCCGAGCGCGGCGGCATATGCCGCATCGGCTGCGCCTTCCCGCGCCTCGTCGAGAAGCGCGAGCACCAGATCGCGCAGGAGCTGATCGCTCGTGCACATCACCATTCGCAAGAGGGCGTGGGACAGATCGGGCATCAGCGAATCGGGCCCGCTCGCAGCCAGCCGGACCACCACCATCTCGCACGGTTCATCCCAGCGCATGCGGTAGGCGAACCGCGCCGGGATGACGCTCACCGATCCGGGCACTGCTTTCACGACGCGCGATCGCTCGCCGGGCCAGGCGGTCTCGATGTCGACGCGCTCGACATGGAAGACGACCGCATGGTGCGGGAGCCAACCGTCGCGCTCGTCCGCGGGCGGCAAGGTGACGAGGTCGAGCCGCATGCCCTTCCAGGCGTTCCCGGTGGAGAGCGCGACCCGCGCGGCGAGCGGCGTCTCCAGCTCGCCCGTCGCCATCGAGATGCGCTTGCGAGAGAGATCGGACTCGAGGCGCATGCACACCTCCGCGGCGAAGATGCCCATCGCGCGGCCGGGCGGTCAACGTCGCGGCGCGGCGCAGGTCGAGCAGCAAGGGGGTCGAAATAGTCGCATCCGATGGTCGTAGGATCTCGCAATGCGCGCTCTCTTTGCCGCCGCTGCGTTGTCGCTCATGGCTCCAGCTCTTCGCGCCGAAACTCCCGCGACCACGTCCGCACCTCCCGCGACGACGTCCGCAGCACCCGCAACCTCGCCCTGCAAAGTGAAGGGTTTCGACGGGCCCGCCCGCTGCGGCACCTTCGAGGTCTGGGAAAACCGCGACACCCGGCAAGGCCGCAAGATCGGGATCCGCTTCATCGTCATCCCCGCCAGCAAGGGTGGCCCGGTGGACGAAGCGGTGGCCTTCTTCTCGGGCGGACCGGGACAGGCGGCGACCGACAGCGCGGCGCAGGTCGCGCAGGATCTCGCGCCGGTGCGCGACACCCGCGATCTCCTCTTCGCCGACTTGCGCGGCACCGGCGGCTCGAATCCCTTGCCGTGCACGTCGGGCAAGCCGGGCGATCTGCAGAGCTACCTGGGGGGCTTCTACGACCCGAAGGACGTGGTCCGCTGCGCCGCCGAGCTGAAGGACAAGGCCGACGTCACCTGGTACGGCTCCGCTCCCGCCCTCGACGACATGGAAGATCTGCGGGCCGCGCTCGGCTACGACAAGCTCGACCTGTTCGGCGTCTCCTACGGCACCCGCGCCGAGCTGGAAATGATCCGGCGCCACCCGCAGCACATCCGGGCGGTGCTCATGCACGGCACGGCGCCCACCGACAACCGATACCCGATGACGGTGCCCAAGGACGCGCAGCTCGCCATCGACGGCGTATTCGCCGACTGCGCGCGCGATCCCGGCTGCCACAAGGCGTTTCCCAATCCGGCCCGGGACCTGCAAGCGAGCCTGCACCGCTTCGACAAGGGGCCGGTCAAGGTGCGGGTGCTCGATCCGACGAACGGCGAGATGACGAGCATCTCGCTCGAGCGCGACCGCTACACCGAAGGCCTCCGCGCATTGCTCTACGACGCGAGCAGCTCCTCGCTCGTGCCCGCCGTCGTCCATGAGGCGGCGCACGGGAACTTCGGCCCGGCGGCAGAGGAGGAGCTGTCGTGGAAGTTCAGCGTCGGCGAGCACAGCCGCGGGTTGCATCTCGCCGTCACCTGCGCGGAGGACGTCGATTTCATCGATCCGGCAGAGGCGGAGCGGGCGGCGAAAGGCACTTTCATGACCGCGTGGCGGGTCGCTGACCAGAAGGCCGCCTGCGCGGTGTGGCCGCACCGGAAGCTCGACGCATCGGTGCAGGAGCCGGTGAAGTCCGAGCTGCCGCTCTTGGTGATGAACGGCGAGGACGATCCGGCGACCGCGAGCTACCACGCGAAGCGCATGCTGCAGGGCTTTCCCAACGGACGGCTGGTCATCATTCCGAGCCAGGGACACGGCTTCGGCGGCCTCGTGGGCGTCGGGCCCTGCTACAACAAGATCGTCAATGAATTCCTGCGCACCGCCGATGCGAAGTCGGTGGACGCGAGCTGCATGAAAGACGTCCGCCGCCCGCCGTTCCCGACCCAGTTTCCCGGCGGCACACCCGTCGCGATGAAGCCCGCGACGCTCTCGCGGTTTGCCGGGAAGTACGAAGGGTCAGAGAAGATCAGCATCGAGCTCAAGGACGGAAAGCTGGAAGCGGATGCGCAGGGGGAGACCATGACGCTGCTTCCCATCGGTCGTTCGCGCTTCCGCATCACCCAGTCACCGCACACGCGGATCACCTTTTACGAAAAGAAGGGCAAGGTGGCGGGGTTCGCGCTGGAGGACGGCGGCTCGCCGGTGGAGAAGTTCGCCAAGAAGCCGCTCTGATGGCGTACAACGGCCGCCTTGCAGCCCATCCCGAAGCGCCTGCCGCACGTTCTCACCCGCGCCGACTGGCCGTACCTGCTCGCGAAGACCTACGCTGCCGCGCATTCCGTCGACGAAGAGATCGCCCAGGAACGGCTCGAGCGGGCGGTGCAGGGGCAGGGGCTGCTCAACCACTTGTATGCCGGGCTCGCCGCGGCGCTCGCCCAGGCCAAGGGGCCGCGGACGACCGAGGATCAGGTCATCGACAAGCTGTCCGTCGGCGTCGAGGGCCGCCGATCGAAGGTGCGGGTGCTGCGCAATTCGCCGGCGGTCTCGGCCGCGCTGGTTCGCATCGACGTCGAGATCGGTCACGCCCCGGAGATGATGCGCGATGCGCTGGCGAACCCGAAGGGGGCTGCGCTGATGGAGCAGGGATTCGTCGAGATCGGCGCGTTCCTGCTGAAGGAGCTGGTGAAGTAACCGCGCACAGGCGGGTCAGTTGCGCGCTGGAGATCGCCGCTCGATGGACGCCCCTCAGTTGCGCGCGGTGGCCGGTGCCAGCCGCGGGACGAAATCCACCTGGGTGAAGCCAAGGCCGAGGAACAGGGAGCGCAGCGTGCTTTGCGCCGACTGCCGCGCCCGCTCCTGCAACCCGATGTCCGACGCCACTTGAAGGGCAAACGCCGTCCGGGCCTTGTCGAACAGCTCGGCGGTCTGCGCGGTGTCCAGGTTCGAGCCGATCACCTCCGTCTCCGAAGGCAACAGCTCGACCTGCGTCTCGAGCTTTGGCAACACCACCTGGACGGAGCGGCCGCTGACCCGGAGCGCGCCTGCGTCGAGCTTGCGCAGGTCGACCGCGAGATGGGCCTGGGCAAAGACGATGGCACGCCCGCGCGGGGGCCGCACGGCGTACGTCGCCCACTGGGAGACCGATGCCCAGATGGAGTCCTGGACGCGGGGATCCGGAGCAAAATCAACCTTCTTGTACAGCGTCACGTCGAGCGACTGGAGCCGCGCCACTTCCCGCACCCGCATCACCAGCGCGCGTTCGTCCGGCAGCTCCGCCTTGGGCCGTGCGATGCGCCAGGCGATGGCCGCGCCCAGCAGGAACGCGGCGAGAATGCCAACGGCCAGGAAGGCTCGCTTCATCGCCGCCAATGATACGCGACAAGCTTCGCAGCGCGAGATTGCGGCCGTCCGGCGCGCGTGGAAGGCGCTGCCCGCCAGATGCGAAGGCCGTCGGCAGGAACGCTGGACGCGGCAGTCGGGTTATCCTGGCCACGGGGGTCCTGATGCAGCCAGCGCTGCCGTTGCCCGCGGAAGCGTCCGTCTCCGCCGCCGAACCGCGCGTCCTCCGCGGAGGTCTGCGCTTCGCGTTCCTGTACTTTGTCTTCGCCTTCTTTCCCGGCCCGTTGGTCGTCATCCCGCGCTTCCCATACGCGGCCGTCACGGCGCCGGAGCACGCGCTCACGGCCTGGTTTGGGACGCACGTATTGCACGTGGGACAGGCGCTGCACTTCGCCGTCACCGGGAGCGGAGACAGGCTCGCCGACTACGTGCAGAACCTGCTCGCGCTCATGCTCGCGGCCGCCGGCGCCGCCGTCTGGTCCTTCTTCGACCGCGCCGAGACAAGCGACGCCCGGTTGCACGAGTGGGTCCGGCTGATCGTCCGCATCGAGCTTGCCGTCGTCCTGCTCGATTACGGCGCGGGGAAGGTGATCAAGGCGCAGTTTCCCGATCCATGGCTGTGGCGGATGCTCGAGCCATACGGCGACAGCTCGCCGATGGGGCTGCTCTGGACGTTCGTCGGGGTTTCGAAGCCGTACAGCATGTTCACCGGCGCGGTCGAGATGCTCTCCGGCGCTCTCTTGCTGCTGCCGCGGGTCACCACGCTGGGGGCGATCTTTTCGGTCGCGGCGCTGACCAACATCCTGGCCCTGAACCTGGCCTACGACGTGCCGGTCAAGCTGTACTCGGCGAACCTCCTCCTGCTCGCGCTGTTTCTCTTGGCGCCAGAGCTGCGGCGGCTCGCGGACGTGTTTCTCTTCGACCGCGGCACACCAGCGCCGGTCAGGGCGGGGCTGTTCGGGAGCCGGACGCTGAACCGCGCGATGACCATTTGCCTGATCCTGTTCGGCGTCTACCTGGCCCAGCTCACGCTTCGCGATGCGCGCAACGTGGTGCGCACCGGCGGCGACGAGTCGCCGAAGCCCGCGCTCTACGGAATCTATTCAGTGGATAAAATGACCATCGACGGGGTCGAGCATCCGCCGCTCTTCACCGACCCATTGCGATGGCGGCGGATCACCATCGAGCGGTACTTGGTCGGAATCGTGCCGGCGGACGGTCCGGTGCAGCGGTTCGAAGCCGAGACCTTCGAGGCGACGCGCATCCTCCATCTCACGCGGGGCGAGAACACCCCGATCGACCTGCACTATGAAGTCCCGAGCCCGGGGCGGTTGAGTGTCACGGGAAGCGTGGACGGAAAGCAGATCGTCGCCGAGTTGACGCGCCTCCCGACGACAGCGTTCCGGCTCACTTCGCGCGGGTTTCACTGGATCAACGAAACCCCGTACAATCTCTGAGCGCTGCGCGCCCGGAGCTGCGCAACCTCTTACGCTGCGCCGGTGATTACGCGCGTGGCCGCGATTGCCGCTTGCGGCGGACGAGCGCGTCCACCTGCGCGGTCAACGGCGGCTGAGGACGGCCGCCCGCGAGCGACGGAACCTGCGGCTGAACCGCCAGCATCTTCTTCAGCCCTGCTGCAAGCGCGCCGAGGTTGATCGTCATGGCCGCACTTTACCCGCCGGAGTAGGGCGCCCGGATCCGGGTATCCGCCATTCGTTCAGTTTTGGGCATGGTGGTGCTCATGGCCCGCCGCGAGGCCCCGGTACTCGAGCAGCGGGCCGATTTGGGGAGGCCCGCCGTAGAACCGCTCGAAGAGGACGCGCGGCTCCTTCGTCCGGCCGCGCGAGAGCACCATGTCGCGGAAGCGATTGCCGTTTTCGCGGGTCAGCCCGCCGTGGCTCGTGAACCACTGGCCGGTGTCGCGCGCCAGCACTTCGCTCCAGATGTACGCGTAGTACGCGGCCGAATAACCGCCCGCGAAGATGTGCGAAAAGTACGTGCTGTGGTAGCGCGGCGGGACCGGGGGATAGAAGACGCCGAGCTTCTGGAGCGCGCTGTCGTCGAAGGTTGCGACCTGGGCGGGCTGCGGAATGGCGTCCGCCGGCGCCTGGTGCCAGGCCTGGTCCAGCATCGCCGCCTCCAGGTACTCGCTGGTCGAATAGCCCGAGTTGAAGTTCTGCGCGGCGATGACCTTGTCGAAGAGCGCCTTCGGCATCGCCTCGCCCGTCTGGTAGTTCTTGGCGAAATTGGCCAGCACCTTCGGGTCGCGCGCCCACATCTCGTTGAACTGCGAGGGATATTCGACGAAGTCGCGGGGCACCGCGCCGGAGAGCTCCGGGTAGTTCACGTTCGAGAACAAGCCGTGCAGGGCGTGGCCGAACTCGTGGAAGAGGGTGGTCACTTCCTCGAAGGTGAGCAGCGTCGGTTCGCCCGGCGCCGGCTTGTTGATGTTCAGGTGGTTGGCCGCGACCGGCTTTTGATCGAGCAGGTGCGACTGCGTCACGTAGGTGTTCATCCACGCGCCGCCCTGCTTGTTGTCGCGCTTGTAGTAGTCGCCGAGGAAGATGCCGATCTGGGTGCCGTCCGCATCGAAGACGTCGAAGACCCGGACGTCCTCCTGGTAGACCGGCAGGTCATGGCGCTCCTTGAAGGAGACGCCGTAGAGCTGATTTGCGGCATAGAAGACGCCGTCCTGCAGCACCCGGTTGAGCTCGAAGTACGGCTTCACGTCGTGCTCGTCGAAGCTGAAGCGCGCCTTGCGGAGCTTTTGCGCGTAGAAGGCCCAGTCCCAGGCAGCGAGCTTGAACGGCTTCGCGTGCGAGGTCTTGGCCTCGGAATCGATGATGGCCTGCAGGTCCTGGGCGTCCTTCTTCGCCTTGTTCAAGGCGGCCGGCGCGAGTTGCCCGAGCATCCCGTTGACCGCCTCGGGCGTCCCGGCCGTCTCTTCGACCAGCGTGTACGCCGCCCAGTTGGGCGCGCCGAAGAGGGCCGCCTTCTGGGAGCGCAAGGTCACCATGCGCGAGGCGATCTGCGTGTTGTCCGCGTCGCCACCCAGGCCGCGTCCGACGGAGGCCTTGAAGATGCGCTCTCGCAAGGCGCGGTTCTTGAGGTTGGCGAGCGCCGGCTGGATGGTCGTATTTTGCAGCGAGATCACCCACTTGCCTTCAAGGCCGCGCGTCTTCGCCGCGGCGGCTGCCGCTCCGATCTGCTGCTTGGACAGCCCGTCCAGCATGTGGACGTCGTCCACCACCACCGCCGCTTCCTTGGTGGCCTTGAGGATGTTCTGCCGGAACTTCGTGGTCAGCGTCGAAAGCTCCTTGTTCAGCTCCTTCAGCTTCTCCTTGTCCGGCGGGGAGAGCTTCGCGCCCGCGCGGACGAAGATGGTGTCGTAGCGGTTGATGGTCTGCACCGCCTCCGGATCGAGCCCCAGGCTGTCGCGCTTCTGGTAGAGCGCGTCGATGCGCCCGAACAACGCCGGGTCGAGGTAGACGGCGTCGCGGTGCGCGGCCAGCTTGGGCGCCATCTCTTGCTCGACCTTCTGCATCTCCGGATTGGTGTTGGCCCCGTTCA
>DASXHM010000397.1:0-6153 GCA_036488495.1 Myxococcales bacterium
AGGGCAAGACCATCGTGCAGCCGCTCGCGGAGACCAAGGTGTTCCCGCCGATGGTGGTGCAGATGATCGGCGTCGGCGAAGCCACCGGCGCCATGGACCAGATGCTCACCAAGATCGCCGACTTCTATGACGACGAAGTCGACGCGGCGGTGGCGGCGCTCACCAGCTTGATCGAGCCGGTGATGATGGTGTTCCTGGGCGGCGTGGTCGGCGGCTTCCTCGTCGCCATGTACCTGCCCATCTTCAGCATCGCCGGCTCCATCAAGTAGCCATCTTCGTGCAGGGCCCGGCGGACAGCGTCGTTCCGGCAACTTCCTCGGCGCCTCCGCCGGAGCTCCTGCGCAAGCTGCTCTGGCTGACCGGGCTTCGGCTTCTGGTCGGCACCGCGCTGCTCGCGGCGACGGCAGTCCTCTCCTTCGGCTCCGGCGGCGAAAATCTGCCCGGCCGGGCGGAGACGCTGCTCTACGCCATCATCGCCAGCATCTACCTGGGCTCGCTCATCTCGGTCGCCTTCCTGCGATCGGGACGGCATCTCGCGCGGGTGGCGCATGGCCAGATCGTGGGCGACGTTCTCGCCGCGAGTGGCCTCGTCTACCTGACCGGCGGGGCCGAGAGCATCTTCACCATTCTGTATCCGCTCGCGATCGTGAACGCGGCCATCGGGCTCGGGCGGCGCGGGGCCATCGCCGGGGCGGTGCTCTCCGCCTGTGCCTTCTGCCTGCTCGTCCTCGGAATGGAGGGCGGCTACGTCTCGGCGCCGCTCGCGTTTCTCGACCGGGCGCCGCTGCCGACGCCGCGGCTCCTGTTGACGCTGGCCGCGAACCTCTCCGCCTTCCTGCTCACCGCCATGCTCTCGGCCCATCTCGCGACGGCACTCCAGGGCGCGCGCAAGGAATTGGCCGAGCGGGTGGTGGAGCTCAAGGGGCTCGAGGCGCTGCACGAGAGCATCGTCGAGTCGGTGGCGAGCGGCATCCTCACCACCGACGCTTCCGGCCGCATCACCTACCTGAACCGCGCCGCGTCCAACCTGACCGGGCTCCTCTTGATGGAGGTCGCCGGCAAGCCGCTCGGGGAAGTCCTGCCCGAGCTGGCCCACGACGAGCGGCACGGGGAGGCTGCGTTCGGGCACCGCATCGTCGGCTATTCGGCGGCGTCGTTGACCATGGCAGAAGGCGGCAAGGTCATCGTGCTGCAGGATCTGACCGAGCTGCGCCGGATGGAAGAAGAGGTCCGCCGCGCGGACCGGCTCGCGGCGTTGGGCAAGCTGTCCGCCGGCCTCGCGCACGAGATCCGCAATCCGCTGGCGTCGATGTGCGGGTCGGTGGCGCTCTTGGGAAAGTCGCCGGGGCTGGCCGAGAAGGAGCGCAAGCTCCTGCAGATCGTCTTTCGCGAGGGAGAGCGGCTGGAGGCGCTGGTGCGCGAGTTCCTGGCGTTCGCGCGCCCCGCGGAGCCGCGGATGGAGAACATAAACCTGGGCGAATTGCTCGAGGACACGATCGCGGTGTTCAAGCTCGACGCCAAGGCCGCGGCGCTCGACGTGGCGCTCGATTCGCCGCTGCCGGGCGTCCGCATCCGCGCCGATGCGGGCCAGCTCCGGCAGGTGGTCTGGAACCTGCTCAGCAACGCGGCCGACGCTGCCGGCCAGGGCGGCAAGGTGCGCGCGCGGCTGCGGCCCCTCGACTCGATGGCCGTGTTGGAAGTGGAAGACACCGGGCCCGGCATCGCCGGCGAAGACCTGCAGCGCATCTTCGATCCGTTCTTCACCACCAAGGAATCGGGCACCGGCTTGGGTCTAGCCATCGTCCACCGCATCGTCGAAGCGCACGGCGGACAGCTTTCGGTGTCGAGCACGCCGGGACGGACGCGCTTTTCGGTGGCGCTTCCGGCGGCGGCTTCGCTGACCGCAGCCTGACGCACGTCTTTCAAAGCCGTCCCTGCGGCTCGAAAGCTGGCTTCAATCACTTGCTCAGGTAGACGGCGCAGTCCGGGTCGAGATAGGCGGGCGTCCAGCCCGAGCGCTGCAGTGCCAGGTGCAGCCCGCGAAACCGCCCGGGCTTGAGCAGGAAGTAACCGATGTCCCACTTGCGGGCGAGGTCCTGCCAGCCTGGGCACTTGAACGAAGGCGCGGCCTGCACGGCCAGGGCGCTCCGCGAGACTTCGCCCAGGGCGCTCCGCGAGACTTCGCGAGACCCCAGCACAGAACGGGCGCCACGAGCAGCGCCAACCCCGGCGCGCTCACCGCGTAGGAGAAGCTGAGGGGGGCGTATCGGAGATGTTGGCGCGGCTCGCCGGTGAGCGGAAGATGGCGATCACCCGGCCGATGGGCGTGAGGCCCGATTGGACTCGCCTCCGTCTCGCTGGCAAGAATCCGCCTGGCGGCAGCGCGCGGCGCCGCGAACCGATAGACTGCGCGCCATGGCCCGCCTTCTGGTCGTCGACGACGAGCGATCCTTGCGCGAAGTGCTCGACGTCTATTTCACCGACCTCGGCCACGAGGTGGACACCGCGGCCGACGTCGAGCGCGGCGTTCTCCTCTTTCGGGAAAAGCGCGCCGAGGTGGTCATCACCGATCTGCGGCTCGGCAAGGGCAGCGGCATCGATCTCCTCCGCCAGGTGAAGGCCGTCGACGGCTCCGCGGAAGTGATCGTGATGACCGCGTACGCCACCGCCGACGCCGGCATCCAGGCGGCAGCGCTCGGGGCGTACGACTTCGTCACCAAGACCGCGCACCTGACCGGCGAATTGAAGCTGCGGGTGAACGGCGCGATCGAGAAGCTCCGCCTCGCTCGGGAAAACCAACTGCTGCGCCACCGGCTCGAAGGCCGCCCGGACGGGCTCCTCGGGCGGAGCCCGGCCATGCGCTCCCTCGATCAGATGATCGACCGGGTCGCGCCCGCGCGCACCACCGTCCTCGTCACCGGCGAAAGCGGCACCGGCAAGGAGCTGGTCGCACGCGCCGTGCATCATCGCAGCCCGCGCAGCGCAGCGCCGTTCGTGCCAGTCAACTGCGGCGCCATTCCGGAAGGCCTGATTGAAAGCGAGCTGTTCGGGCACGTCAAAGGCGCCTTCACCGGCGCGCAGGGCACCCGCCAGGGCCTCTTCCAGTCGGCGAGCGGCGGCTCTTTGTTCCTCGACGAGGTGGGTGAGCTTCCGCTCGCGCTCCAGGTCAAGCTGTTGCGCGCAATCCAGGAGCGCCGGGTGCGGGCAGTCGGCGCGGACGAAGATGAAGAGGTTGACGTGCGCCTCATTGCCGCCACCAACCGCGACCTCGCGGCGGAGGTCGCGTCCGGCGGGTTTCGCGAAGACCTCTACTATCGCTTGAACGTGATCCAGCTCCGGGTGCCGCCGCTCCGCGACCGCCGCGAGGACGTGATGATGCTGGCGGAGCACTTCCTGCGCCGGTTCGAGGCCGAGCACGGGAGGGGTCGCCTCGATCTCTCCCGCGAGGCGAAGCGGCGGCTCGACGCCTACGATTTTCCCGGCAACGTGCGCGAGCTGGAAAACCTGATCGAGCGGGCGGTGACGCTCTCGGACGGACCGGAAGTGACGCTCGACGCGCTGCCGGGTCCGCTGCGTCCGGCGTTGCCCACGCTGGTGTCGGAAGGGCCGCTCTTGCCGGGCTTTTCGCTCGAGGCGCACCTCTCCGGCATCGAGCAGCAGCTCATCGACCGCGCCCTGACCCAGGCGGGCGGGGTAAAGAAGAACGCCGCCGCCTTGCTCGGGCTGACCTTCCGGCAATTCCGCCACCGGCTGAAGAAGCTCAACGGCGATACCGACAAGGGCGACGCCGACGACGAACAGCTCGGTTGAGCCGCCTCCGCGAAGCTGCTCAGGCGAGGAGCTGTGCTGCGGCCGGTACGTCGCGGCTCACTTGAGGTCGCGCTTGGAAAAGACGATGCCGCTCGCGATCAAAAGCGCCGCCGCATAGGCGAGCCCGTAGGCGGCCGAAGTGGCGACATAGCTCGCGGAGACGGGCGCGCGATTGGCGGCGTTGGTCTTCAAATTGAGCAGCTCGAGATCCGGAAGAAGCCGGTAGAAGAACGCCGCCGCACCGTGGGCTGCGCTGCTCTTCGAGCGCTCGCCAAACGCGCGCAGGTCGCTGACCATGTGGCCAATCAAGAACAGCGCCAGCGAAAAGCCGCCCGCCAGCATCGGGGTGGAGAAGCTGCCGAAGAACACCGCGATGGCGGCGAGCAGCATCAGCTCGATCAAGATCAGGAACATCGCCTGCACGGTGACCGCGTCGATCGACTCTCCGGCGAGCCGCACCAGGATCGCGAGCAGCCCCAGCATCAAGACTGCGTTCGCGCAGAGAACCAACACGAGCCCGAGGTAGCGGCCGGCGACGAAGGCGCCGCGGGTGACGGGCTTCGCGAGGGTTGGGAAGATGGTGCGTCGGTCGATTTCGCCGGCCACCAGGTTGACGCCGACGATGACCGCGATCAGGCCTCCGCCGAGCTCTGCCGCTGCAAGGCCCTGGTCGATGATGATGCGGTGCCACTCGCCCACCGTGAGCTGCGCGACGAACAGGGAGCTCCCGAGCAAGAGCGCCGCGAAGATGACCACGTTGTAGAGGAGCTTCGAGCGGACCAGCTCCCGGACGGTGTTCCAAGAGAGCGCGAGCAAGAGCGGAAAGGTCATGGACTCCTCATTGCGCGAGCAGCCCGGACTGGGTGCCCACCCGGCCGCGGATGCGCAGGCGCGGCGCGGCGCTGGAGGCGATTTCGCCGTCGGGGGTGATCGACCAATGGCCGCCGTGCGGCTCGGGCGGGATCTGCCGCAGATCGCCGGCGGCGATCAGCGCTTCGAGATTGCGGGGCAGCCTGCCCTCGCGCTTTTTGTAATGATCGACCGCGGCCTGCAGCTCGCGCGCGTGCCGCTCCATCCGCAGGTCGAGGAGGCGTTCGTGCCAGGCGGTGCGGGTGGCGTCCTCGCTGGCTTCCGCTTCCATCGCCGCCGCGAGCTGCTCCCCCAGGTCGACCGCGCCGGCATCGGCGGCGAGGCGGGTCGCGAGAAAGGCAACGTAGCGCGGGGCATCGGGATGGCGCGCGGCATCGGCCATGGCGGTCGCGGCCGCGTCCATCTTGCCCAGGTAGAACGATTCGATGAAGCCCAGCATGAAGGAGATGCGCCAGTCGTCCGGGCATTCGCGCGTGCCGCGGCGGAGGATGGTCTCGGTCGCGACCACGCCCGTCACCTTGCCGTCGAGCGTGTGGCGGGGAAGGGCGCTGCCCGTATAGCGATAGGCGCCGCAAAACCTGGGATCGAGCTCGGTCGCGTAGTCGAGGAGCCGGGCGAGGGCGTGGTCGTCGGCGGCGGCGGTGCGCTCGCCGGCGGTGACGTTGCTCTTGCGGCCCCCGTGCACCTGCACCGCTTGCAGGAAGGTGACGTCGGCGACGAGCGACCGCATCCCGAACGAGAACGGGCGCGAGACTTCGGGCGGAAACAGAGGAGGCTCGTCGACGGCTTCCTGCACGACCGGCCGGCGCGCGCTCGCGGTCGTGCGCAAGAAGAGGGCGAGGGCTGCCGCGGCGGCGAGGCCAATGAGTCGGATCGGCACCGGCGCGCACTCTAACAGCCTCAATCGCAGCGCGCGCGATTCGGTTCAGCGCAAAGAATCGTCGACGTCGTTGACCGGCTCGCCGGAGGCGATGTTGCTGCCCGGGGCTCCGTCGCAAGCCGGAGATCCGACCCTGCTGTCGGTGGAGAGGCTCCACACGTCGATGGTCGCATCCGAGTCGAGGTTGGCTGCTGCCTGGCCGGTGAAGACCGAGGCGGCATTCGAGATGCCCAGCGCTCCACCGCAGGTCAGGGTCTGGATGGCCGGGTCGGCGTAGCCTTTGAAGGTGTCGGCGGAGATGGCGGTGGCGGTGGTTCCGGTCGAGGCGACGGTGCCGCTGCGCGAGTCTTCGACGTGCGACGGATCGAGAAAGTAGGCGTAGCGGTTGTTGCGCTCGGGAGCGAACCCGGCGTCGACCACCACCGAGCTGAACCGGTCGTGCTCCTGGAAGAACGCTTTCTCCGCCGAGAACAGCGCCTTCAAGTTCGACTTCGCCTCCGACTGCTTCGAGCGCGCCTGGAAGCGGATGAAGTTCGGGATGGCGATGGCGGCGAGGAGCCCGATGATGGCGACGACGATCATCAGCTCGATCA
>DASXHM010000001.1:0-11953 GCA_036488495.1 Myxococcales bacterium
ATCGAATGCCGGATCAACGCCGAGGATCCGGTGAAGTTCTTTCCCTCGCCCGGGAAGGTGTTGCGCTTCGACACGCCCGTTCCCGCGGACGGCGCATTCCACGAAGGCATCCGCATCGATTCGGGCTACAAGGCGGGCGACACCGTGACGCCCTTCTACGATTCCTTGCTCGCGAAGATCATTTCGTACGGCGAGACGCGCGAGGCCGCGACGCAGCGGCTGGCAGAGGCGCTCTCGCGGTTCCACGTCGAGGGCGTGAAGACCAACATTCCGCTGCACCAGAAGATCCTCGCCAGCGCCGCCTTCGCGCGCGCCGAGCTCGACACCCACTTTCTCGAGAGGCTCTAGACCATGGACGTTCCCGCGCACATCACCGGCACCGTTTGGAAGATTGAAACCAAGGTCGGCGACAAGGTGAAGTCCGGCGATGTGCTCGTCATCCTCGAGAGCATGAAGATGGAGATGCCGGTCGAGGCGCCCGAGGACGGGACGGTCAAGGAGATCCGCTGCAAGGAGGCGCAGCCGGTCTCTGAAGGGGACGTCCTCGTCGTGCTCGAGTAAGCCCGCTCTGGCCCGCTGCAAGGGGTCGCTGGCGGGGGCAATGCCCCGGTGCGGCTTCAGACATGCAGAAAATCGCCACGGGCTCCTTTGCGGTTTGGCGAGCGGCGATTTTCTGAACTCGCCGCAACCGGGGCATTGCCCCCGCCAGCTCTCGCGCGCTTACGTTCTGACTCGGAGCTTCCCACGAGCGCGCGGTCGGGCCTGGCCGGTTCTGATGCGGTGTCTTCCGCCAACTGGCGACGAATCGTCCCCGCATTCGCGCGAGAGCTTCGAGGCCATCGACTTGAAATGGGACAGATCAACGTGGGCGCATCGAGAATCGCGCTCATGCGAGCCTGACCGCGCCTCAATTCGACTGCGCACTCCGGATCAGACCGCGTGCTGCCGGAAGAGATTCTCGCGAGCCCGAGATGCACAGCAGAGCAGAAGCGGCAGGTCAGGCCGCGCGCTCTCGGGATGCTGAGAGACAGCAAGACAGCGCGCGAGAGCCGCCGGGGGGCACCCTCGCGCTGGCGCGACTTCGAGCTTCGCCCGAAGTTCCGCGCGGTGCGAGACAGTCCGGGAGGAGCGAAGCTTGTCGGAGCGACGCGCGAGGGTGCCCCCCGGCGGCGACCCCCTGGCTTTGCGTCCGAGACACCCCGCGAAGCCGGCGAGGCTGCCCCGGCCGAAGAGCTACACGCGCGCGAACAGCTCGTTGAGCCTGATCTTGAGCGCGTGCGCGATCTTGTAGAGCGAGGTCACGCTCGCGCTCGATTCGGCGCGCTCGATCTGCGAGAGCAGCGAAACGGAAAGCCCGGTGCGCTTCGCGAGCTGCTTCAACGTCAGCGCGCGCTTCTTGCGCAGATCGCGGATGGCGGAGCCGATGTTGCGGTGCAGCTCCTCCTCAGGCAGGAGCGAAAGCCCCTTGGCCGCGAGCGCACGGCGGACCGCGCCGACCAGCTCGTCTTCGCGGACCGGCTTCTTCAGGTAGTCGACCACCCCGTAGCGGAGCGCGGACACCGCCGAGTCCAGCGTGGCGTAGCCCGTCATCAGGATCACCGAGCAGTCGGAATCCTGCCGCTTGATGATCTGTGCCACGTCCAGCCCGGACAGCTCGGGCATCTTCAGATCGACGATGGCGAGATGGACCTCGGCCTTTCGCAGCTCGTCCTCGACCTTGTGCGGGTCAGTCAGCGTCCCGACGCGGTAGCCTTCCTTCTTGAGAATTCGCTCGATCAGGTCGCACGAATCTTGATCGTCATCGACGACGAGAGTGCGGATATCCACGCATGACCCCCCTTGCTCGCGCGATGGTAGCTGCAATCCCAACCATCGTCTATGGCCGGACCCGCGACAACTCTTTCGTGAGACGACATGCACGCACAACCGCGCGGGAGCTCGTCATCGGGCGAGGAACTCGTCCACCTGCGCGCACGCCGTGTCGCCGAACTTCGCGCAGCACGGCTTGAACTGCTCGAGGTACTTCTTCGCCGAACCGTTGTCGTTCAGGTACGAAAACCCGTAGCCCAACGTGTGGTACGCGGTGCAGAGCGTGTCGCGGCCCTCGGGCGCGAGATCGAGCGCGGCCTGCGCGTCCTTGACCGCCCCTTCGAAGTCGTGCGCGTTCAGCTTCTCGTTGGAAGCGGTCGCGAGTCGTGTCGCCTCCGCTTCCTTCGCCTCGCGCGACGCAGGGGCGGCGAGGTGGTCCTCGGGCGCGGGCGGCTTCGGCGCGCTCGCCGCCGGCTGACTGTTGGCGGGCGGCGACGCGTCCGTGCCCGGCTGACCGTTCGCGGCCGGCGACGCGTTCGCACCCGGCTGCGCGTTCCCGGCCAGCCGCCGGTTCGGCTGGGCATTCGTGCTCGGTTTCTCGACGGCGGCCGGCGGCGGATGCGCCTCGGCCGGAGCCGGCTCGGCCACCGCGGGCGCCCTGGCGAACGGCGCCGTTTCACCGTGGCGTGCGCGCTCGTGGCCCCGCCTGCCGAAGATCCACGAAGCGCCCGCCAACGCCGTCAGCAGCACCACCGCCAAAGCCGCGACGCGCACGGCGCTCGACGCACGCGCATCGGTCGTCTCGGGAGCCTCGCTGCCCATCGTCTCGGGCTCGTCGGGCCGTTCGGGCTCCGGCGGGGTCTCGGCCGGCAGCGCGAATTTCTCCCCGGCCGCGCAGAAGCGAAATTTGACGTGGCCGAGCTCGATGGTGTCGCCTGGGCTGAGGTTGCCGACCGCGTATTCGTCGCCGTTGATGCGAATGCCGTTCGCGCTTTGGTTGTCGACTACCTGCCACTGCCCGCGGTCGAGCACGAATCGCGCGTGCGCGCGCGAGACGGACTGGTGGTCGACCGCGAGATCGTTTTCGCTGCCCCGGCCGAACTTCACCTCGGTCCGGGTCAGGTGAAATTCCTTGCCGCGGACCGGTCCGGAAAGCCCGACCAGGCGCGGCGTCTCGGCGGGATCCAGGTCGCGGAGCGCAACCTTCGGGGGCCCGTCCGCAGCGCTCCCCGGTTCCGGTTGCGACACCGGCTGCGCGACGGGAAGCGTCTCGTTGGCGTCCGACGGCCGCGGAAGCTTGCCTTCGACGCTCAGCTCGTAGTCGCCGAGCTCGATCAGATCGCCTTCCTTGACCGCGGTGGCCGCCTCGATCTTGCGGCCGTTGACGCGAACCCCGTTGAACGACCCCAGGTCCTCGATCAGCAGCTTTCCGTTCTGTTGGAACAGCCGGGCGTGGCGGCGGGAGATGTTGCGGTCGGGCAGGCGGACGGTGTTGCCTTCGTCCCTGCCGATGGTCATCTCATCGCGCACCGGGACGACGCTCTTTCGTCCTTCGTCGCCCTCGATGACGAGCTTCATCCGTCTCCTCCGCCGCAGCGCGGGAGCTGCAGCGCGGGCAATCTGTTCAACAGTCGAGATTCCGAGGGCCTGCCAGCTCGGCGAAGAGTGAGCATCCTAGAGCAGATGCCAGGATGGACGGAAGAAGGCAGTTTGCCGGCAACACCTGAGATGGCGGCGGCCGCTGCGACCGACGGCGAGAGCGTCACCATCGCAGGCGTTCCCTATCTGACCATCCTGACGCTCTCGTTGTGCGGCTGGGTCCTGTTCGCGGCTGGCGGCATCCGGGAAGGCCTCACGCTGCCGTCCTTGCTCCTCTATGGGGCCAAGGCGACGCCCCTCGTCCTCGACCGCGGCGAGACCTGGCGGCTGTTCGCGGCAAACTTCCTGCACAAGGACATCCTCCACTTCGCCTTCAATGCCTTCGCCATCTGGAACGTGGGCGGGGCGCTCGAGCGCGCGGTCAAACCTGCCGACTATCTGACGCTGGTGATTGCCACCGCTCTCGGGACCACGGTGGTCTCGGCGGTGGGCGCAGATTCGATTTCGCTCGGCGCTTCCGGCATCGCCTTCGGACTCCTCGCCGCCGCCGCGACCTTTGGGTGGCGGCGGTCGGTGCGGGGCAGCCTTCGCTCGTACTTCGGGCTGCGGATCGTGCCTTGGATGCTGGCCTTGTTCGCGGCCGGGGTCGGCTCTTCGGGCGTCGACAATTGGGGCCACGCGGGAGGCCTCGTCACCGGCGGGGCGTTGGGCTTTTTCCTCTCCCCGCGCAGCGCATCGAGCGATGCGTCGGTGCGCAGGCTCGCCGCCGCCATCGGTGCGCTGCTCGCGACGCTGGCGCTTGGCGTGGTGGCGCGGCCGATGCTGCCGGTCTTGAGCTCGCACCGCGACGGACCTGCGACGGCCACCGCGCGACTGCCGCTCGCCTGGCGCAAGACGCCCACCGAGCTGCACGACCGCGTCGTCTACTCGAACGGCCTCACCTCGACGTTCCGATCCTCGGTCAGCATCATTCAGGCGCCGGCGTGCACCGGCCGCGGCTGCGAATGCGACCGCGTGGTGCAGCGGCTGCTCGAGGCGGAGACGTGGCGCGCGGCCGATTTGGGACCGGTGCTACGGCTGCAGATGGGCGAACCGATCGGCGCGCGTTCGGGAATGGCGCGAGTCGACGCCACCCTCACCGCTGAAGACGGCACAGCCGACGTCTCCGCCGTCTGCTTGAAGAAGACCGAGGGGCCGTTGGCCATCCTGGTTCTGCAGCCCCCGGGCGGCAGCACGACGTTGGTCGAACGCATCGCCGAGACAGTGCGCTGAAAAGCGGTCTTGCCGCTCTCTGCGAGAGCGTGCTAGGGCGCGTGACGAACGATGGCCCAAAAGCCCGCCTCTGTACCCCGTCGTCATCCGACGCCCGAAGGGTCCGCCGCAGTTCGGGCGCAGTGGGGTGACGTGCTGCCGCCGTTCTTGCGCGGCACCTTCGTGGCGAAGCTGTCCCCCGAAGCGCGCCTGACGCTGCTCCTGGGCGTGGTCGCCGCGGTGCTGTTCGTCCCCTGGCTCGGTGCGACCGGCTTCTGGGATCCGTGGGAGCCACACTACGGCGAAGTCGCCCGCGAGATGGTCGCCCGCGGCGATTACATCCATCCCTGGTGGGAATCGGCCTGGTTCTTCTCCAAGCCCGCGCTCGATCTCTGGCTGATGGCGGCTGGAATGCTGGTTGCGGGGACGAACGACGCGGGCCGGTGGATCGGCATCTACACCGAATGGTGCGTGCGCTTTCCCTATGCGCTGATCACCGCCATTGGAGCGTTGTTCATCTTCGTGATGGCCAACCGGCTCCTGTCGCGGCGGGCGGCCGTGTTGGGCACGCTGGCGATGCTGACCAGCCCCTTGTTCGTCTTCCTCGCCCGGCAGGCGGTGCCCGACCCGGTGTTCGTCGGGCTCCTCGAAGGGGCGATGGCGTGCTTGATGATCGTGCTGTTCGACGACCGTCCATCGGCAGACGAGCGTGCGTCGCGACCGGAAGACGCCGGCGAGTCGCTGGCGCGCGACGGATTCTGCGCCGGCTTCTACTGCTTCGTCGGGCTCGCTACCCTCTCGAAAGGCCTGCTCGGCTTCGCGCTCCCCGGCGCGGTCACGCTCGTCTATTGCATCGCCACCGGCGAATGGCACCGCTTGAAGCGGCTGCACCTCCTCGCCGGCTCGCTCATCGTCCTCGCCATCTGCGCGCCCTGGTACGGCACCATGTTCGCGTTCGACGGCCGCGACGACGAGGGCAAGACCTTCTTCGAGCGGTTCATCATCCACGACCACTTCAAGCGCCTCGCGCTGGGCGTGCACACCACGACGCCGGGCGGCACCTTCACCTACTTCATCGAGCAGATCGGTTTCGACACCTTCCCCTGGATCTTCTGCTTTCCCGGAGCGGCCACCATGCTCGCCCGGATGCGGGTCCGGCCGCGCACCGCCAACGAGCGCGCGATGTTGTTTCTGCTCTTCTGGCTTTTGGTCGGGTTTGCGGTCTTTGCCTTCAGCGCGACCAAGTTCCACCACTATGCGTTCCCGGTGCTGGCGCCGCTCCTGCTCTTGTCGGCGGTGTGGCTCGAGCAGGTGCTCGACGAGGGGCTGCGCGCCAACGCCGGTGCCATCTTCGTAGGCGGCCTCTTCTACGCCTTGGTCGCGCACGATCTGGACCTGACGCCCAAGCACCTGACCGACATGTTCGTCTACAACTACGCGCGGCCCTATCCGGAGCGCGAAACCGATCCGCGCAACATCTTCCTCTTGCTCTTCTACGCCGCGCCGGCGGTTGCGCTGTCGCCCTGGATCTTCGATCGGCTCTCGCAACTGTGGCGCGCGGTTCGATCGGTCTTCGACAAGAAGCTGCGGGGCGAGGTGCGAGAGGCGCGGAGGAGCAGGCTTTCGGGAGCGCCGCTTGCGACGGTGGAGGCGCCGCAGGATCGATCGGTCGTGGTGGCAGCGCTCTGCGCGATGGCGTTTGCCTTCGCGATCTTCAATGGCTGGTTCTTCTGGCGCAAGCTCTCGCCGCATTGGACGCAGCGCGATCTCTTCTGGACCTACTACCACCAGTCGAAACCGGACGAGCCGATCGGCGCCTTCCAGATGAATTGGCGCGGCGAGCAGTTCTATTCGAAGAACCGGGTACGGGAGATCGAGCGCACCGAGATGCCGTTCGTCTCGCTGGCGGTCTTCATGCAGGGGCCGGGCGCGCGCAAGTGGGTGCTGCTCGAGCAGTCGCGCATCTCCGCATTGCGGCAGGCTTTGGGGACGATGGGCCGGCTCAAGATCGTCGAATCGCGCAACAACAAATTCGTGCTCGGCACCATCGATCGCGAAGAGCACCCGCAGGGGCCGCAGCCTGCGCCGCCGGTCGAACACGCGCCCAAAGAGCCGTTCGGCGCGCCGCCATGACCCGGGTCCTCGTCGTCGACGACGAACCGGCCATTCGCGAGAGCCTCGCTTTCGCGCTGCAGCGGGAAGGGTTCGCCATCGAAGAGGCAGCAAACCTGCGCGAGGCGAAAGCCAAGGCCGCGACCGTCGATCTGCTGCTCCTCGATCTGGTGCTTCCCGACGGAAACGGCCTCGAGTTCTTGCGCGCGCTCCGGGCGAAGAGCGACGTTCCGGTCATCGTGCTGACCAGCCGCGACGAAGAGACCGATCGGGTGGTGGGCCTGGAGATGGGCGCGGACGACTACGTGCTCAAGCCCTTTTCGCCCCGCGAAGTCGCCGCGCGCGTTCGGGCGGTGTTGCGCAGGTCCACTGGCAAGGCCGCCCACGCCGACGAAGAAAAGCCGCTGCGCGCAGGCCCGCTCTCGGCGGATTTGCGCAGCCGCAAGGCGCTGGCCGGCACCCGCGAGCTCGCATTGTCGCGAACCGAATTCAACCTCTTGGCGGCGTTTCTGCGCAGCCCCGGCCGCGTCTTCGAGCGCAGCCAACTGCTCGACACGGTCTGGGGGACGGACGTGGTGGTGGGCGACCGGACGGTGGACGTCCACGTGAAGGCGCTGCGGCGCAAGCTGGAGGAGGCGGGCGCGGACCCGCGCGTGCTGGAGACGGTGCGCGGGGTCGGCTACCGCCTGCGCGAAGAATGACGCAGCTCATGGCGCGGGAGCCGAGGACATGACGCAGCGAGAGCTCGTCGTCACCCTCGCGATCCTGTTTCTCCTCGGAGTGGGCGCCACCGCGGCGCGCATCATCGAGTCGCGGCGCACCGGCTTGTCGCTGCGCCTGCAAGTGTTCATCCCGCTCGCGACCATCACCCTGATCCTCTCCGCCATCTTCGCCATCGTCGTCATCGACCGCTTCACCGCCCGGGCCTCGCTCTTCGCCACCCGCGCCGCCGAAGACGAAGCGCGCGGGCTCGCCGAGCTGGCCGCGCGAACGCCGCAGGAGTCCCTGCGGCCGGTGTTGCAGGCGTTCACCCGCAGCGCCATCGACACCGACGTCGCGCTCCTCGATGCGCAGGGCAGGGTGGTGATGGAGGCGGGCGAGGCGAACCAGGATGTCGCGCGCGTCTCGGCCGAGGCGCCGATTGCCGGGGGCGGCCGGGTGCGCGTGCGCAAGGCGACGTTCGGGATGGTGCAGCTCATGAGCGACGTGGCGCCCAAGGTGGCGCTCCTGGCGCTGATGTTCGCGGTTGCTTCCGCAGCGCTCGCGGTCCTCATCGGCGGAGCGGTCGCCATTCCCATCGAGCGGCTCACGCGGGCGGCGCAGCGGGTGGCCGCGGGAGAGCGGCAGGCGCCCTTGCCCGAGCCGCGCGGGCGCGAAGTGCGCGAGCTGACGCATGCGCTCGAGCAGATGCGGCGCGAGCTCGAGGAGCGGCACGCGCTGGAGACGTTCGTGGCCGATCTCTCGCACGAGCTGAAGAACCCGGTAGCGGCGATTCGTGCGTCGGCAGAAGTGTTGACCGAGGGCGCGCTCGACGAGCCGGAGACGGCGCGACGCTTCGCGCTGCGCATCCGCGAGAGCGCAGACAAGCTGCAGCAGCTCACGCAAGATCTCTTGTCGTTGGCGAGGCTGGAGGCGCGGGGCGTCGAGATGCGCGACGAGCCGGTGGACTTCGCCCGCATCGCCCGCGAAGCGGTGGACGCGCAGTCGCCGCTGGCGCAGGCGCGGGCAGTGTCGCTGGAGATCCGCGGCGACGGCGATTCTCGCGTGCGCGGCGATCCGGTGTGGCTGCGGCGGGCGGTGGAAAACCTGCTCGGCAACGCCATCCAGCACTCGCCCGACGGGTCGAAAGTGGTGGTGGAGATCGACGGCGGCCCGCAGATGCTGGTCGCGACCGTGCGCGACGAAGGAAGCGGCGTCGATGACGCCATCCGCGGCCGGCTCTTCTCGCGCTTCGCCACCACCCGCCACGGCGAGGGCGGCACCGGCCTCGGCCTCGCCATCGTCCGCGCGGTGGCGGAGCTACACGGCGGCAAAGCCGAGCTGCGCGAGAGCAGCCCCTCCGGCGCCGCCTTCTCTCTGTCGCTCCCTCGCGCCTAGTTGTTCCGCCCCCGGCGCGCGCTTACACTGTGCTGGTGGCGCCCAATGCTGAGAGGCTCATCGCAGAGGCTTTGAAACTCAGGGTCGAGGAGCGCTCGGACCTCGTCGACCGCTTGTTGCGCAGCCTTGATGAAGAGGAGAGCGGCGACCTGGATGCGGAAGATCGCGCTCGCTTGAACGCGGCGCTGGATCTGTCCGACCAGCAATTCAACGCCGGCCAAACCGTACCCGCCGAAGAAGTCATCGACAGACTGCGTAAGCGCAAGCCGTGAAGCACTATCGCGTCCTCTTTTCGGAGGAAGCGGTAAGGCAGGTGGAAACCATCAACGCATGGTGGCGGCTGAATCGTGAGGCAGCTCAGGACGCTTTCGCGGACGAGCTCGCCGCATGTGTCCGGAGGCTGCGTCGATATCCAGATGTCGGCCGCGAGTACACCGTGCGGCATGGCCGGGTGATCAGGCGAAGTCTCCTCCCGCGATCACGGCATCACGTCTTCTACGCGATCGACGAGCAACGCTCAGCTATTCACATCTACGCCGTGTGGCACGCCGCTCGCGGAGTTGCCCCGGATTTGGGTGGATAGGTCATATCGGGGACGACGTTTTTTCGTGCCTGGCACGAGCTGGCGGCCTAGCGGCGGCGCTTCTTCCGCGTGCGGCGTTTTTTCTTGTCGCCCTGCATGTATTTGTAGTCGGGACGCTGCGCCGCGGGAGGCGCGTCGGGGGCGTTGTAGGTGAGGCGCTCGTTCGCGACCCGTGCGAGCGCCGTCGGATCGAGCGAGACGAGGCCGAGGCTGCGGGCTGCTTCGAGCGCGCTCAGCGAACGGCCGCCCTGCCACAGCTTCAAGATCTGCGGCGCCGGCTGGTTCCACCAGTGCACCGGCGCACCAGCACCCGGACCAGCACCAGCACCAGCACCCGGACCAGCACCAGCACCAGCACCAGCACCAGCACCAGCACCAGCCGGCGTCCGCAGCGTCAACTCGAGCTGCGCCGCCAGCAAATGCCCGAGCAGCACGGGCGCCGTCGGCAACCACTCCTCCGCCTGCAGCGTCCACCTCTGCGCGTCCTCGTCGGACAGAACTCCGAACGTCGCCCGCTGCAACAGCCCGCGATACAGCGCCGCCGTCGCCTCGGGCGTCTGCGGCCCTTCGCGCCTGCGGATCTCGAACAACACCAGCGCAGCCGCCCGACGCGCGGCGAGCAGCCGGCGAGTGACTTCGGTGTGGACCAGATCGTCGAGCGGATCTCCGCGGAGCTGGGTCGTCTCGCGCAGCCAGGCCGGATCTCCGGCGAGCGATTCGAACAAAAGCGCAACTCCCTCGGCCGCCGACCCGTCGCCGAGCTGCGCCAGCTCCCAGCGCGGCGTCCGCGTCGACACCCCGCCCATCGCGCGCGCGCCTTCGTGCAAGGTGGCGCGCTCTTCCGCAAAACCCCCGGCAGGTCGCAGCGAAAGCCGGACGTCGTTCGGCGGATCGACCAGCAGCGCCAAGGGACGTCCACCCTTGGACGGCGACGGCGCCTGATCCACCCGCAGCGTCTGCGGCACAGGCGCGCCGATGGCGGTCAGGATCTGAGTGAGCTGCGCAAACGCGCGGCCGGCGACGAACTGCGCATCCGACGGCGCCTCCCGGATGAGCCGCCCCAAATCTGCGCGGCGCAGCCGGTCGGACGTGACGCCCAGGTTTCGCACGGACGCACTCGCCACCGCTTCGGTCGCCACCGACTCGGTCGCGGTCAGCGTCTGCTCGGCGAGCGCGGCCAGGTCGGCGAGCGGAATTCCATGAGCTGCTTCGACCAGCGCCTGCCAGGTGAGGCCCTGCGCGTCGATGGCCTTCTTCACCGCCTCATCCCGCGCGAACGCGGCCTGCGCGAGCGCGCCTGCGGCCTTGGCCTCCTCCAGCGCGATGGCGGCGCGCTTCTTTGCGTCCGGCTCCTCGCTCAAGAGCCTGTCCAGATCGCGCTCGCCATGCTCCGGCCGCGCATCGCCGGGGGCGGCAAAGGCGAGCTGCGCGCGCGCCCGTTCCAATGCGTCGATCTCCGCGCCGGCCTCGCGGGTGATGGTCAAGGTCGAGATCCGGTGGGCGAGGAGCTGGAGCGCGGCTGCATCCGTTCCGCTGGCGCGTGCCGCGGCAGCCCGGACGACTTCGGCGCTCTCGCGCTGAGACAGCCGCGGATGCTCGGCGAGCGCGCTCGACGGCATGGCGCCCGTTCCGGTGGTCCAGCGCGTCCACAACAGCTCGCCTTCGGAGCGGAGCAGCGCGTGCGCCTCGTCGGACAGCTCGGCGGCGGTCTTGGTGAGATCGGCTGCGGACGGCTGCGGCTTCGCGCCGGCGGGACTTGCGCTGCGTCCGCCTTGCGCGGAAGCCTTGGGCGAAGCATGGCCGCACGCGAGCACCAGGACGAGGACGAAAAAGCGTCTCACGGCCGCGCAAGACACACGAGAAAACGGTGCGGAGCAAGGGCTTTTGTCACTCGCCGCCAATCAAGTGCGCTATGTAGGCGCGCGATGCCAGCGACTGCCGCATCCGCCCGCGCTCGCGCCGTGCTGTACAATTCGCTGCGCACCGGACTCGTACGCCGCGGGTCGCTGGAAGTGGAGACGCCCATCGCGGTGCCGTTCGCGGGGCAGGAGCCGCACCTGCGGCCGTTCGAGACGCGCTTCACGCCCGATCTGCCGGTCCCCCCGGGCGGCATCGAAACCGCGCGCAGGCTCCATCTGCAGACGAGCCCGGAGTACGCGATGAAGCGGCTGCTCGCGCGCGATGGGTTCGGCCGCTGCCACCAGATCGCCCGCGTCTTCCGCGACGGCGAAGTCTCGCGCACGCACAATCCGGAGTTCACGCTGCTCGAATTCTACGCGTCACCCGGCAGCGCGGATTCGATCATGGGCGACCTGGAGGAGCTGCTCGTCGAAGCCGCAGTGGCCGTGAATGGGACGACGCGCGCGCCCGCGCAGAAGCGCCTCGACTTGCGCGCCCCCTTCGAGCGGCTCACCTGTGAAGAGGCATTCGATCGGTTCGCCGGCTTCGACCCGCTTCCCCTCGACGCCGAAGCTCTCGCGCAGGCTGCGCGCGCGGTCGGCA
>DASXHM010000141.1:0-7622 GCA_036488495.1 Myxococcales bacterium
GCGCGCGCGGAGAGCCCCACTTCCTGGGCGATGCCCGCGAGCAGGCGCGACGCGCTTTGCTCGTCCTCGACGATCAGCACCGTCAGGGCCATGGGCTGCGCCTTACCGTCAATGGATCTCCAGCTCGAAAGGGAGGGCCGCTCGGATGGTCCCGGGCTCGCCGAGAAGGTGCACCGCCCGGAGCGCGCGCGAGAACGGCAGCTCGGTCGACACCGAGGCGAAGTCCGACAGCGACAAGGTCGCCTCGCTCTCGTCCTCGACCTCCGCGTCAGCCGGAAGTCCGGCGCGGTCCTTGGCCAGCGCGATGGCGTCTTCCAGGCCTCCCAACTTGTCCACGAGCTTGCGTTGCAAGGCCTGCGCGCCGGTCCAGACCCGGCCGCGGGCAATCTGGTCCACCTCGTCGAAGCGGAGCTGCCGCGCCTCGGAAACGCGCTCGACGAAGGTGCGGTAGAAGTCGTCCACCCAGGCCTGCATGCGCGCGCGTTCGGCGGCGGTCAGCGAGCGGTTGGGCTCGAACAGGTCGGCGCTCTCGCCGCGCTTCACCGTCACGAGGCTGAGGCCGAGCTTGTTCATCAGATCGCTACCGTCGAAGTGGCCGATGAAGACGCCGATGCTACCCGTGATGGTGGAAGGCTCGGCGACGATCTCGTCCGCGCCCACCGCCACGTAATAGCCGCCCGAGGCCGCCACATCGCCCATGCTCGCGATCACCGGCTTGTGCTTCTCCTTCCGGGCGCGGATGAGCTCGCGCCAGACCAGATCGGAGGCGGTGCCGTCGCCTCCCGGCGAGTCGATGCGGACCACGATGGCTCCGACCGACGGATCGTCCGCGGCGCGGCGGATGGCCCGGACCAGCGGAACCGACCCGACCGCCTGCACCGCTCCGAAGGGGTCGCGCGCGTTGTCGCCACGGACGATATCGCCCTCCACCCGGACCACCGCGATGCGCCGGGCAGTTCCCCAGCGGACATCGCGTTCGGCCTTGGGATCGATCGAGAGCTTGCGCAGCGCGACCGCGTGGCCCACGAGCTTTCCAGCCTCCTCCTCGAGCTGATCCGGATAGAGCAGCCCGTCGAGCAACCCTGCCGCTAGCGCGTCTCGCGGGCTCTGCAGCCCTGCGTCGAGCAGCGACTTGAACCTGCCTTCGTCGAGGCGCCTCGCGTTGGCCGCGCGGCCCACGTACCGGGCGAACGCGTCGTCGAGGAGCGAGGTGGTGACTTCCCGCTGCTCGTCCGACATCCCGGTCCGGGTGAAGATGTCCGGCGCGTTCTTGTACGCGCCGACGCGGAAGAACTCCGCCTTCACGCCGACCTTGTCGAGGCCCGCGGCGGCGAACAGCGCCGTCGCGGAAAAACCGTTGACCAAGAGGACCGCCTGTGGAGCAGCGAAGATCCTATCGGTCGAAGTCGCGACACTATATTCGAGGTCGCCGCCGGATTCCAGGTAGAAAATCGTTTTCTTGCCCCGCGCGCGTAAATTTTCAATCTCGGCGCGCAGTTCGTCGGCGCGGCCCATGCCGATGCCCAGGCCTCCTGTGCGGAACACGACGGCCTCCACCGACCCGTCGTTCTCAATCCGGCGCAGGGCGGCGAGAAGCTGCGCGAAGGGGTCCTTGACGGTGGCGCCCAAGATGATCTCGAGCGGCGCGAGCTTCGGGCGCTCGAGAGCAGTGCGCAGATCGATCTCCACCGCATGCCCGCGCCTGGGCGCGAAACTTTCCCAATTCTGCGAAGACAGGCGCACCCGCCAGAGCTGCTCGTCGGTGCCTGGCTGGAAGCGGGCCGCGTAGCTCACGCCGAGGTGCGCGAGATCGAACTGCGCGCCGACGAGAGCGCTCGATTCGCCGTTTGCGAGGAACCCGTACTGCCCGAGGAGCCGCACGCCGCGCGCGACCGGCAACGCGGCGGTGACGAACCATTCCTTGGTGTCGCCGATGCCGCAGCTCACGGTTGCGAGGCTGGGGCACTCGCTCCAGCGCAAGTCGCCCGCGATGGACAGATCGCGCAGCCGCCGAACGCCGTACAGGGGTCGCAGCGCGAGCGAGAGATCCCAACGGCGGACCTGCGTCTCGTTGGGCGCGTTGGCGTCGAAGGCGGCCGCTCCGAGCGCGAGAAAGCGGAACGGCCGGAAGACCGCGCCCAGGTCGAAGCTCGCCTCGCGGTGGAAGGGATCGCCCGAAGAGGTATTGCGGTAGATGGCGCCCACGCCGAGCTGGCCGGCCTGGAAGCCGAGGCCGAGACTGAACCGCCGGAAGTCGTCTGAGGGTGATGGCACAAGGAAGGTTTGCCGGCGCAGGAAGTCGACGCCGGCGCCCAGCGTGACGCCGCCCACGCCGCCAGCGAAGAGGACGCTGTCGCTCCGGTTCGGGTAGTTGCCGTAGGCGCCGTCGTGAATCCAGTCGAGCTCCACTCCGCGGACGAACCCCAGGCCGCCCGGGTTGCCGTCGAGCGAGCTGCCGTCGTCGAAGAGCGAGGCGGCGTCGAGCGGCGGCTCAGGCGGGGCGAGCGACAGCCGCTGAGCGAACGACGGCAGTGCGACGCCTAGAAGACAGACGGCGGCGAAGCGCATTCAGGCCTCCTCTACAAGTGCGTTCGGTTGGACTAGGCTCACGCATTGGCGTCGCCGTGCGCCCCGAAAGGCTGGAGGCACCGCATGCAGGATCCGAAAACCATCCGCAACGTCGCCATCATCGCCCACGATGGTGCGGGCAAGACCGCGCTCACCGAGGCGCTCCTTCGCCATGAAGCGCCGGCGCGCGCGTCCAAGGACGGCTCCACCAGCCACCTCGACGTGGACCCCGAAGAGACGAAGCGCAACTTCACGGTCGCGACGCACATCACTTTCGCCGAGCACAACGGCGTGCTCTTGAACCTGCTCGATGCTCCGGGCTTCTCCGACTTTCTCACCGACGCGGACCGATCGATGGCGGTCAGCGAAGGCGGCCTCCTGATGGTCAGCGCGGTCTCCGGCGTGAAGCACCAGACGGAGGCGCACTGGGACATGGCGGCGGAGCGGTCTCTGCCACTACTCGCCTGCGTGAACAAGCTCGACAAGGAGCGCGCGTCGTTCCTGCGTGCGCTGGACGACATCGAGAAGACGCTGAAGGCGAAGCCGGTGGCGCTGCAGCTCCCGATCGGGCTCGGCGATTCGTTCAGCGGCGTGGTGGACCTGGTGACGTTGCGGGCCCATTCGTACGCGAACGGAGGCACGGGCTTCGTCGCGCGGCCGGCGGAAGCGTCCGGCTCGAAGTTCGGCGGCTTCACTGAGGGCGACCTTCCCGAGTCGTTGATGGCGGAGGCAAAGCGGCTGCGCACCCGGCTCGTCGAAGCGGTGGCGGAGACCGACGACGCGATGCTGGAGAAATATTTGGACGGGCGCGAGCCTTCCGAAGAAGAGCTGATCGACGGCATCGCCCACGCGGTTTTGGGGCGGCGGTTTCTCCCGGTGGTGGCCTGCGCCGCGCGCAGCGGCACCGGCGTCGACGACGTGGCGGCGGCGATCGTGCGTTACCTGCCGCCGCCGACGGTGCGCCGCGAAGTGGTTGGGAAGGACGCCAAGAACGCCGACGTGACCCGGCCGGCCCAGCGGGACGCGCCGCTGACCATGCTCGCCTTCCGCAACACCGTCGATCACTTCGTCGGGCGGCTCACCGCCTGCCGCATCTTCTCCGGCACCGTCAAGCACGGCACGGTCGTCCTGAACCCGCGCACCAATCACTCGGAAGTCGTGCAGCACGTCTACCGCATCGACGGCAACCACACGGTGGAAGTGCCGGAGGCGGGCGCGGGCGAAATCGTCGGGCTGATGAAGCTGAAGGACGTCCACGTCGGCGACACGCTTTGCCAGAACGACTCCTCCGCCATCCGGCTCGACTTGATCAAGAAGCCGCAGCGGGTGATCGCCTACGCGCTCAAGATCGACCGCGAGCACGAGGAGAAGGTTTCGACCGCGCTGCATCGGCTGCTCGAGGAGGATCCGTCGCTCGAGCTTGTCCGCGACGAGGAGACGAACGAGACGCTCCTCAAGGGAATGGGCCAGGTCCACATCGAAGTCGCGGTCGAAAAGCTCAAGCGCAAGTTCGACGCCGACGTTCATCTGGAGCTGCCCCATCCCGCGTACCACGAGTCCATCAACGGCAAGTCGAAGGCCCAAGGGCGCTACAAGCGGCAGAGCGGGGGGCGCGGCCAATACGGCGATTGCCACATCGAGCTCGAACCGCTGCCGCGCGGCAGCGGCGTCCAGTTCGAGGACGCCATCGTGGGCGGCGTCATCCCGCGGCAGTTCATCTCGTCGGTCGAGCACGGAATTCGCGACGCCGCGAAGCAGGGGCCGCTGGGTGCGTTTCCATTGGTCGATTTCAAGGCGCGGCTCGTCGACGGCTCGTTCCACACCGTCGACTCGTCGGACATGGCGTTTCGCATCGCGGGCTCGATGGCCTTGAAGAACGCGCTCGCCACCGCGAAGCCGGTCTTGCTCGAGCCGATGATGCGGCTGGAAGTGGTGGTGCCGGACGAGATGCTGGGCGAGGTGATCGCGGATCTGACGGCGCGGCGAGGGAAGATCTCGGGGATGGAGCCCACTTCGAAGGGCACGCTCGTCCACGGCCAGGCGCCGCACGCGGAGCTGCGCACTTACGCGCCGGAGTTGCGCTCGCTGACCAAGGGCATGGGGTACTTCACCATGGAGCTGCTCGGCTACGAGGAAGTGCCGACCCACGAGGCGCAGAAGGTGCTGGCGCAGCGCGCGGCGGAGCAGGGGAAGGACGAAGTGAAGCCGAATCACCCGAAGGCGCGCGCGTAGTCGCGGCCGCGGACGCGTTGGCGACCACGATGTAGCGCTGCAAAAAAGACTTCACTGTTCCTGCGGCGGGTCCGGCGTCTCGCCCCACCAGCGCGACAGCTCGAGCTCGACTTCCGCGAAGGGTTCGAGGCGCGCAGGGGTGCTGCCAAACACCGTTTGCGCGAGCACCCACTCTTCGTCCTTCAAGCGGAAAACCTCGATGACTCGCGTCGCCGGATCGACGAGCCACACATGGCCGACGTTCTCGCGCGCGTAGATGCGCATCTTGACGACGCGATCGTGACCAGCCGTCGACGGCGAAATGATCTCGCAGACCCAGTCTGGGGCGAGATTCGAGTACGCAACTCGCTCGAGCTCCGGCATGCGCTCACGCCGCCACCCCGCTGCATCCGGCACGACGATATCTCGCTGGAGGTGGAGCTCAGGCTCCATCAAGATCCACCATCCTCCGGGTCCCTTAGGGCCACCAGGCTTGCGAATGAACGAGTCGAGGTCTGCGCGCAGTGCGCCGGCCGCCGCCTGATGGTCGAATCGCGGGCGCGGCGTGAGGATGAGTTGCCCCTCGAGCACTTGCGCAGTCTTGTCGTCCGGCGCGAGCAGAACGTCTTCATACGTCGCGCCGCGCTTGCCGGGCTTGGGCGAGTCGGCATGGTTCGCGCAACTTTAGTCCTGGCCAGTGAGGAGAGCCATGATCGAGCACGTCAGCCTGCGCTGCAAAAGCTCCAAGAAGAGCCGCAAGTTCTACGAGGCAGCCCTTTCGCCGCTCGGGTACGCCTGCGACATGGAATTCGGCGATTCGTTCGGCTTCAAGGATGCCGGCGGCCGCCACGACTTCTGGGTGACGAAGGGCAAGGTCGGAACGCCGACGCACATCTGCTTTCTCGCCCGGACCAAGAAAGAGATCGACGGCTTCCACGCCGCGGCGCTGAAGGCGGGCGGCAAGGACAACGGAGCGCCCGGTCCGCGGGAGGACTACGCGGAGTACGCGGCGTTTGCCTTCGACCCGGACGGCAACAACATCGAAGTCGTCATCTGGCCGAAAGCGACCAAAAAGAAGTCGAAGAAGTAACCCTGCCGCCGGAGAACGGCGGCGGAAGAGCGGCTGGAGTGTCGAGTCGCGAATAGGCAAACGCTTTTCCACGCCCTTCGGGACCTTGCGGTCGCTCGCTACCCTGACCAGCTTGCTCACATGCGATGGGTGGGCGTGTTGGGAGCCTGCCTTGTGTTTGCTTGCGGTCAAGGCGCGGCACAGGGCGGCGGGAATTTCGAGCAGACTGACGGCGGCGGCGGCACGCCCGATTCGGGCACGGTTGGCCAACCCGATTCCGGCTCTCCGGACGCGGGCCCGCCCGACGCCGGGCCCCCGGACGCGGGCGATGGCGGCTCGATCGGGATCGTCGATCCCCCTCCTGGAGACACCGGAATTCCCCCCGGCAGCACCTGGACGTGGCCGCCGGCCCGGCCGGGCTACGTGAATCCGATCGTCGCCGAGAACGCGAAGACCGGCGATCCGGCCTGGCAGAAAGGCTTCACCAACGCCTTCGCCCGGCAGATCGAAGGCTACGCGGACCGCGTCAGCGCCAAGGCGGGCGATCCCGTCAACTTGATGGTCCGCAGCGCCGGCGATTCAACGGCGACGTGGACGCTCTACCGCCTTGGCTGGTACGGCGGCGCAGGCGCGCGGCAGATCATCCCGCCTTCGAGCGTGGCGGTGCACGAGATGCCGGCCTGCACCAACGAGAAGGCGACCGGGCTCGTCCAGTGCGGATGGCCGACGGCCTTCACCATCACCATTCCCAGCGACGCGGTCTCCGGCCTGTACATCGTCCGCATCGTCCGGCAGGACAAGATCGGCGTCTTGATTCCAGTCGTGGTGAAGGACGACCGGCCGTCCGACCTGTACTTCCAATCCAGCGTCACCACCGCCCAGGCCTACAACAACTGGGGCGGCGAAGGCCTCTACTCCGACTCGCACGACGGTTTGGGCTTCGCGGTCAAGGTCAGCTTCGACAGGCCCTACGACGGCAACTTCGGCTCCGGACAGGTGCTCTGGTACGAGGCGCTGATGGCGCGGTTCCTCGAGCGCTACGGCTACGACGTCAGCTACACCACGAACCTCGATGTGAGCCGCGAAGGAGCCCGCGGACTGCTGGCGCGCGGCGCGTTCCTCTCCGTCGGCCACGACGAATACTGGTCAGGCCGCGAGCGCATCGCGGTGCAGGCGGCGCGCGATGCCGGCCTCCCCATCTTCTTTTTCGGCGCCAACGCGGCGTACTGGAAGACGCGCGAAGAGGCGCCGGGCGTGGACGGCACTGCGCGCATCGTCACCTGCTACAAGAAGCACCCGGAGCTCGATCCGCTGGCGGGCACGCCCGACGCGACCGCGCGCTACCGCGATGACCCCATCAACGAGCCGGAAGAGGCCCTGACCGGCGCGATGTACGAGAGCTGGCTCTTGTTCGGCGAGCCATGGACGGTGCAGAACTCGACCGACCCGCTCTACCAAGGCACCGGCTTGCACGACGGCGACACCATTCCGCAGCTCGTCGGCAACGAATACGATCGCACCTTCGCGCTCGACACGCCTGCGCCGGTGACGGTCGTCTCGCACTCGCCGATGATCGATGCGGAAGGGAAGCCGGGCTTGCAGCAGGCGACCTGGTACAGGACCGCGAAAGGCTCGTTCGTGTTCGACGCAGGCACCGAATACTGGTCGCGGTTCGTCGACGGACCGCAGGAAGATCAGCGCGTCCAGCGCATGACGGCGAACGCGCTGCAGATGGGCAGGGGCTTGCCGGTTCCGCAGGCGCTTCTGCACGTCA
>DASXHM010000158.1:0-9034 GCA_036488495.1 Myxococcales bacterium
TCGATGGTGGCCTGGTCGGCGACCACCGCGCCTTCGAGCTGGCCGACCAGCGCCGCCTGATCGTCGGCCTGCTGCTGCGCGATCAGCTTCTGCGCCGCGAGCGAGGTGAAGCGGGCGAGGTTGACCTTGGCGCCCTTGAGCTGCGCGCGATCGCGCGCGAGCGCTCCTTCGGCCTGGTGGAGCTGGTTCACGAACGGGCGCGGATCGATCTGCGCGATGCGGTCGCCCGCCTTGATGGCCTGGCCTTCGCGGAACAGCACCTGCTCCAGGCGGCCGTCGACCTGCGAGTGCACGGTGATGGTCTTGTACGCGGTGACGCTGCCGAGGCCGTCCAGGTAGATGGGCACGTCCTTGCGCGCGACGTTTGCCGCCACCACCGGCACCGCGCGGTTCATCGCCTGCTGCGACTCGCGCGCGCTCGCCGCCGCCTTCTCGGAGGTGCGTTTGTGCAAGAAGTACGCGATCAGCCCGATGGCCGCGATGGCGACGAGAACGATGACGATACGCCGGTCTTTCATGACGGTCCCCTACTGCCGGCCAAGCGCGCGCACGAGTTGAGCGCGAGCCGTGGATAGATTGTCGGCCGCCTGCACAGATTGGGCGGCGGCCTGCGTGAGCGCGACTTGCGCGTCGGTGAGCTCGATGGCGCTGCCGACTCCGACTTGGAAGCGTTGCTCGGCGAGCTTGAGCTGCAGCCGCGCGTTGTTCAATGCCTCCGCCGTCGCGGAGAGCGAAGCCTTGGCGGCGCGGACCGCCAGCAGCGCCGCATTGACGTCGACGCGGATCTGCTGCTTCTCCAAATCGAGCTGGGCGGCGACGTTGGCGAGGTTCGCCTGCGCCTCGTGCACCTGCGCGGTGGTGAGGCCGCCCTGGAAGATGTTCCAACTGAGGACGACGCCGACGTTGGCGTTCCAGGTCAACGAGCTGAGCGCGGTGCCGCTGTCGGTGACGTTGGCCTGGCCGGAGATGCTCGGCAGATAGTTGCCCTTGACCGAGCTGATGGTGAGCTGGTTCACGCGGATCAGATCTTCGATGGAAGCCACCTCCGGACGCGCCTTGACCGCTTCCGAGACCACCGCGTCCATCGGCGCTTCCTCGACGTCGATGGCCGGGTACGGATCCTGGGCGACGTCGTAGTCGGTGCCGGCTTCGATGCCCATTGCCTGGTTGAGCGTCACCTTGGCCGTCTCGTAGTTGTTCTGGGCGGTGATGAGCTGGACGCGCGCATTGGCCTCGTTGGTGCGCGCGGTGGCAAGCGCGATCTCCGGTTGCGTGCCCGCGCGAACGAATCCTTCGGTCTGCTGGCGGTGCTGGGTCTGCGCGTTCAACGTGTCCTGCGCCACCTGCATGAGCGCCTTCTGCGCCTGGGCCAGGAAGTAGTTCTGCCGGACGGTGAAGTCGATGCCAAGCACGGTCGCAAGCTCGGTTGCCCGCTGTGCGTCGGCCTGCGCCTTCGCGGCGCGCCACCGGTCGATGGTGGAGCCGAAGTCGAAGATGAGCTGGTTCAGGGTGGCGCCGCCGTTCCAGAAGTTGAAGGTCGCGAACGACGAGTTGCTGCCGGTGGTGCCCCCGTTGTTCACCGTCGAAGGGACCGAGCCGGGCCTGGCGGCGAAGTTGGCGGTGGTCCGCTCGTACTGCGCGGTGACGCCGAGCTGCGGAAGGAGCGGCGCGCGCGCCTGGTCAGCGCGAGCCTCTGCCGCGTTGGTGTTGGCGCGGGCTTCGCGGAGCTGCGGCTGGTGCTGCCGGGCGTTCTGCACCGCCTCTTCGAGGGTGAGGAGGTGCGGCTGGCCGACCTGTTGCGACTGCTGCGCGCCCGGCTGCGGCTGCGCGCCCGGCTGCGGCTGCTGCGCGCCCGGCTGCTGCTGAGCGGCCGGCTGCGATTGCGCCAGGAGCGCGCTGATCACGAGCGCGATCACGTCGCGCTCCCCGCGAACGATTCCAGGTTGTGCACGAACTTGCGCAAGGACGCGCGCAGGGCCGACAGCTCGCGGTCGCTCATGTTTTGCGTGCCCGCGCTGCGCACCGCCTTGGCGATGGGAGCGATGCGCTGCGCGAGCCTGAGGCCGGTCGCGGTGAGGGAGACGCGGGTGACGCGGCGGTCGCGGGTGTCGGCGGTGACCTTGAGGAGCCCGCGGCGCGAGAGCCCCTCGGCGAGGCGGGAGGCGGTGGGCGGATCCATGCGCAGCCGCCGGGCCAGCTCTCCCAGCGAGGCATCGGGGATTTCCTGGGCGGCGTTGACGAACCAGAACTGCGGCGGGGTCAGCCGGAGCGGCCGCGCATGGCGGAGCACCGCCTGCTTCAAGCTGCGGCGCGCGGCGGCCACCAGAAGGCCTACGGGTTCTTGCTCTTGCAACATTTGTCGCGGCAAGTACCGCCTGGACCCCGGCGGGTCAAGCCGAACGCGCAGCGTGAAACAAACTGCAAGACAAAGCATGGCTTCCGCAATAGATCGTTGCGCCGCAAACGATTGGAGCTTTTCGCGTGACGGACGGAGGTCTCAAACAGCTCCGGCGGTCGGTCCTGCGCTTTCCCTTCGAGCGCGCCCTGGTGATGGGCGTCGCGGCGGTGGTGGGCCTATACGGCGGCATCGCGGCGGGCCTCTTCGCCACCGCCATCCAGACCGCGCAGCTCTTCATCTTCCAGGGAAACCTGGTCTTCCAGAGCCTGCGCGAGCCGGCCTTCTTCGAATACTTTCGCGACCAGGTGGCCCGCACCCACTGGCACCTCGAGTTCGCCGCGCTGGCCGCGCTGATCCTCGGCGCCGCGGTGGTGCTGCAGCGGTTCGGCAAACGGCTTCCCGTCTTCGAGCTGAAGCGAGTTCGAGCGGTGGCGCTCGCCGCCGCGTTCGGGCTCACGCTCTACTATCCGCTGCTGCTCTTGCGCATCTTCAACGGCAGCTTTCCGGAGATGGAGGGCGGGCTCTATTCGTTGCTCTCGCACGCGCCCAAGCTGGTGTGGGTGCTCGGCCCCGCGCTGGGCGCTTTTCTGGCCGCGCTGATCGTGCGCTTTTCTCCCGAGAGCGGCGGCCACGGCGTGGTCGAGGTGATCGAGGCGGTGCACAAGCGGGGAACGCCGATCCGCGGCCGTGTCGCCATCTGGAAGTCGCTCGCGGCGGGGCTCGTGATCGGATCCGGAGGCAGCGCCGGCAGGGAAGGGCCGGTCGTGCACCTCGGCGCCGCAGTCGCGTCTTCCTTGTCGCGGTTTCTCGAATTGCCGCGCAGCGAGACCTCGCTCTTGCTCGCGGCAGGCGCTGGCGCGGGCATCGCCGGGTCGTTCCAGGCGCCGCTCGCGGGGTCCTTGTTCGCGCTGGAGATCGTCCTCGCCGACTTCGACGTGCGCCGATTCGCCCCGGTGGTCCTCGCCTGCGTGACGGCGGTCGCGACCTCGCGCGCGCTCCTCGGCGGCGCGACCGATCTGCGGCCGGTCAATTGGCAGTTGAGCCACCCGTCCGAGATCGCCATCTATGTCGTGCTCGGGCTCCTCGCCGGCGGCTGCGGCGTCCTCTACGTGAACTGCGTCCACGCCGCCGAGCAGCGTTACGCGCGGCTGCGGCTGCGCCCGGAATTCAAGGCCGCGCTCGGCGGGCTACTGGTCGGCTTGATCGGCCTCGCCTCGCCCCGCGTGCTCGGCACCGGCATCGAGTCGATGAACGCCGCGATGACTGGGCAGCTCACCTTTGCCACCCTCTTGATCGCGCTCTTCGCCAAGCTGTTCGCCACCTCCAGCACGCTCGGCTCGGGAGCGCCCGGCGGCAGCTTCTTTCCCGCCGTCTTCCTCGGCGCCATGCTGGGCGGGGCCTTCGGGCAACTGGCGCACGCGATCTTGCCGGGCATCGTCGCCGGCGGAAATGCCTATGCGGCGGTGGGCATGGGCGCGGTCGTCGCCGGAGCCACGCTCGCGCCCTTGACCGGCGTCCTGATGATGTTCGAATTGACCGGCAGCTACCAGATCGTGCTGCCGCTTTTGGTCGCCTGCGGGACCGCCACCGCGGTCGTGCAGGGCATGCTCGGCGGATCCATCTACCAGCTCGGCGCGCGCCGACGCGGCATCCGGATCGGCCAAGCCGAGGCCTCGCTGCGGGACCTGTCGGTCGCGCAGGCGGTCGACCGGGTGGAACCCTTGGCTGCGAACCTGTCCTTCGGGGAATTGCTTTCAATCCTGGCCGCCGCGCGGCACACGGCTTTTCCGGTGGTGGACGAGCAGGGTGTGGTCGGGGTGCTGCCGGCGCGCGAGACGCGCATCGCGCTCCTCGACCCCAACGTCGACCGCGCCGCGACTGCGCGCAGCTTCACCCGGCCGGCCCAGCTCCTTCTCGCCGACGACGACCTGGACACCGCCGTGCAGCGGATGGCCGCCGCCTCGGTCTCGGAGGCGCTGGTCCTGGGAGAGGACAAGAAGGTGCTGGGCGTCGTCACTCGTGAAGGAATCCTGGAGGCCTGGCGCAAGGCGACCACCCCGCGCGAGCCCTGACTGGGGCGGGCTGTGGCCGCACCGACGGAAGCGCCGGCTTCATTTGCACGAGCGCGCGCGCCGTTCGAAGATGCCGGGCATGACCTTCAACATCGGGGCGGAGCTGGTCGAGAGAAACCTCCGCGAGGGCCGCGCGGACGCTCCCGCGGTCTGGTTCTCTGGCCGCACCTACAGCTATGCGGAAGTCTCGGCCCGGGTCGATCGCATCGGCGTGGCACTCTTGCGCGCCGGCGTTCTGCCGGAACAGCGCGTGCTCTTCGTCCTCCAGGATTCGCTCGACCTCGCCTGCGGGTATCTGGCGGCGATGAAGATCGGGGCGGTGGCGGTGCCCTGCAATCCGCTCCTGCGGGCGGCCGACTACGAATACTTCGTCGACGAATCTCGCGCCCGGCTGGTCGTCACTTCGCGCTTTTGCCTCGAGCGCATGCAGCCGGCGTTGTCCAAGGCGCGGCAGATCCTGTTCTGCGACATGCCGGAGGATGCGCGCTCGTTCGAACGCTTCGTCGAGGAGACACCGCAGGCGAAGCTCGAGGCGGCCAGGACCAGCCCCGACGAGCCGGCGTTCTGGCTGTGGACGAGCGGCTCCACCGGCCGCCCCAAGGCCGCAGTCCATGCGCACCAGGATTGGCAACATTGCTGCGAGCTGTACGCAAAGCCGGTCTTGGAGTTGGGCCCGCAGGACCGCTGCTTCTCCGCGTCCAAGCTCTTCCACGCCTACGGTCTCGGCAACGCGCTCGCGTTTCCTTTCTGGTGCGGCGCCACCACCGTGCTGCTGTCCGACAAGCCGACGCCGGCAAACATGTTCCAGACCATCGCGGAGACGCAGCCGACCATCTTCTTCGGCGTCCCGACGCTGTACGCGGCGATGCTCGCGCAAGGCGCGGGACCCATCCGGCTGCCGTCGCTCCGGCTCTGCGTCTCGGCGGGCGAGCCGCTTCCCGGTGAGCTCTTCACCCGCTGGAAGACGCGCTACGGCACCGAGATCCTGGACGGCATCGGCTCGACCGAAGTGCTGCACATCTACGTCTCGCCCAGGCGGGGCAGCGCCCGGCCCGACTCGACCGGCATTCCCGTCTCCGGCTACGAGGTGCGCATCGTCGACGAGCACCTGCGCGATGTTCCCGAAGGCGAGGCGGGCGATCTCATCGTCAAGGGTCCCTCCACCGCGCTGCACTACTGGAACCGGCTCGCCACCTCGCGGGCGAAGATGCGCGGCGAATGGTTCTTTTCCGGCGACAAGTTCCGCCGGACGCCCGACGGCGAGCTGCATTACGTCGGCCGCTCCGACGACATGTTCAAGTGCGGCGGCGAATGGGTGTCGCCGACCGACGTCGAGTCCGCGCTGGCCTCGCACGCCGCGGTCCTGGAGGCGGCGGTGACGCCGCGGATGTCTCCCGACGGGCTCTTGCGGGCCCAGGCGCACGTGGTGCTGGTCGCCGGCAAAGCGCCATCGGCCGAGCTGGAGGAGGAGCTGCGGCAGGCCGTCCGGGCGCGCTGCCCCGGCTTCATGGTGCCCCGCCAAATGCAGTTCGTGCAGGAGCTGCCGAAGACGGCGAGCGGGAAGATCCAGCGGTACGTCCTGCGCGGCGAAGGCTGACGGCAGACGTTTGACGCGCGACGGTGTGCGGGGATCGTTGCTGCGGCAACGGCCTTCGTGTACGAGAAGGGCGCGTGCGCGAACCGGTCAGCCTCCTCATCGGTGCAGCCCGCCGCCAGATGAAGCGTGCCGTCACCGAGCGCGTGCGCGAGCACGGCCTGACTTCTTTGCAGTTCTGGGTCCTGATCAACGTCGACGAAGTGGACGGCGAATCGCTCAGCGAAGTGGCGGCGCGGCTGCGCATGGACGTCCCCACCGCCTCGCGGACGGTCACCCAGCTTCTCAAGCGAAAGCTGCTCAAGTCCGAAGGCGACGAGGGCGACCGGCGGCGGCTGCATCTGAGCCTGACCCCGCTGGCGAAGGAGCGCATCGAGCCGCTGCGCGAGCTCGCGGCCGAGCTGCGGGGGGCGGCGGTGCACGGGCTTTCGAAGGACGAGGAAGAGACGCTGCGGACTCTTTTGCGCAAGATCATCGCCAACCTCGACAAGCTGGTCGGCGAGGACTGACGCGGCTTCAGCCGAGCGGCTTCTGCGAGACCAGCGGGTCGAGCCCGCCCAAGACCGCCGCGCCGTGCTCCCCCGCCCGCGCGCAGGCCATCGGGAGCGGCAGCCCCGCCGCGAGGAAGTAGACGAGCGCGCCCGCGAAGCTGTCGCCCGCACCGTACGCGCCGCCGGCCGCGCCGGGAATGCTCGGGGCGGCAAAACGCTCCTGCCCGTTCGCGGTGTGGATGCTTCCCCCGCGCGCGCCTTCGGTGAGGACCAGCGCGCCCGGCCGGACCGGATAGTCGCTCAAAGCCCAGGCCTCGCGTTCGTCGAGCGCGCTCCCCACCACCACGTCTGCGCGGACCTGGCTCGCGTCCAGCGCAGCCTTCCGCCGCGCCGTCACCACCAGGAGCCTCGCCGAGCGCGCAGCCACGATCGCCGCCGGATCCTGCGCGGTGAAGTAGACCGCATCGCAGCTCGAGAGCTCCTCCCACGGCAGCGCATCGCTGCGCCGCGGATGCAGCGGCTCGCCCAGGACGATGATGGTGCGCTCGCCGTCGGGCGTGATCAGCACCACGTCTCGCGTGTGCGGCTGGTCGCGCCGCGCGGCGAAGACGCGCGCGTTCGTCTTCCGCAGGCGCGCCTCCACTTGCGCCGCGGCCTCGTCGTTGCCGAGCGCGGTGAAGAGCAAGACCTCCGCCGGCGACTTCGCCAACTGGAAGAACGCGACTCCGCCGCCGCCGCCGGGAAAGAAGCGCTGTCCTTCGACGTGCGCGATCTCACCCGCCCGCGGCACGGCCGGAACCCTACCGAGCACGATGTGCTCCACGTGCCCGATGACCGCGATGCGCATGGCTGCCTGTCAGCTTCTTTCCTTCCGCGATGACACGCCACAGCTTTCTTCCATGGACCTCCAACACACGATGCGCGCCCTGATCCGTGGCATCCCTCGCATCGCCATCGGCGGTGTCCCAGCGGAGAGGGCCGGCGATGAGCGCCTGGCCTATCGCCGCCTGCACCTGCAGCCGACCGGCATTCAGCTCTCCGCCGACTTCAACGATGGCGGCGCAATCCCCCGCGAGCACGGAGCCGACGGCGCGTCCTTGCCGGTGCCGCTCTCCTGGTCGCAGGTCCCGCGCGGCACGCGGTCGCTCTCGCTCTTGGTGGAAGATCCGGATGCGCCGACGCCGAACCCGTTCTTGCACTGGGCGCTCTACGGCATCACGCCGAGCGCTCGCGACGTGGCCCAGGCCATCGCCTCGGGCGCAAACGTGGGGCGCAACTCGATGCTGCGGTCAGGTTGGGCGCCCTGCGCCCCGCCGAAGGGCGACGACGCGCATCGGTACGTGTTTCAGCTCTTCGCGCTCGACATCGTGCCCCATCTGGGGCCGCACTGCGGACGGAGCGCGGTGGTGGATGCGATGCGCCGGCACGTCCTCGGTCTCGGGCTTCTGACCGGGACGTACCGGCGCTGAACGGCGACTACTTGCCGGAGACCGGGCTCGCGGCGTTGACGGGAGGCGTCTGCGCGGCGGCCTTGTCGGCCGGGACGTCCTGCACGAGCGGGCAGCCCGTCTTCGGCTTGGGGAAGTTGAACCACTTGTTCTGGTCGTGGCAGCTATACCGGCAGAGGCCGTTCTCGGCGCGCCCCTCGTCGGTGACGACGCACTTGCCCGGATTGTCGATCTCGAGGATGGCGGCCCGGATCAGGCCCTTCTCCTGCTGATCGGTCTCGGCGGCGTACGCCTTCTCCAAATTCGGCTTGGCCGACGGATCGCGGTGGTTGCGCACGTGCTCCATGATCAGCTCTTTCGCTTCCCACTCGCTTTCGGTGGGCACGCGATCGGCGAGCTGCGCGGTGGACGCCCAACCCTGGGTGTTCATCAGGCGGTAGAGGGCGCCCTCGTAGATGTTGCGCCGGCTCTTGTCCTTGTTGGTGAGCTCCTTCTCGAGGACGGCGACAGATTCCTTCGAGCCGTCGACCTTGAGCGCGTCGAGAGCGAAGCAGGCGTAGACCGGGTACTCGTCCTTGACCACCGGGCAGCTCTCGAGGACGCGCGAATAGACCGGCACGCCCTGGGCGCCGAGCGCCTTGACCACGCGCTGGAGGCTGGCGGTGTTTCCGCCGCGGATGCAATCGTGCTTGATGATGCCTTTGCGGGCAGTGTCGTTGTCGACTTCGGCGTTGGTGTGCCGGTCGCGCTCGACGGCGATGGCAAAGAGCTTCGCGTTCGTGCCCTTGCCGAAGCATTCCGGAGCTTGGGTGTCCGGACTGAGCTGCTCGATCTCCTTCATCTCCCGCGCGAGCTTGGACTCCGCGCTGTTGTAGTCGACGTAGACGTACGCGCCCGCGCCAGCGAGAGCAGCCAGAATCAAAATGGTCCGGATGTTCATAGGGCTTGGATGCTACGCCCACGATCAGGCTGCCGCCTAGCGAGAAAAGCATGGCGCGGCGTGCTAGAAGAAACACCCGCTCATGCTGCAA
>DASXHM010000023.1:0-48431 GCA_036488495.1 Myxococcales bacterium
TGGCGCCGTGGGTCATGTTCAACGCGCCCTTCCACGACTTCGCAAGCCCGGTGCGCGCGGTGGAAACGATGACGGCGTCAGCCATGGTGTCTCCTCAAATCGAGTTGAACGTCTTGCCTTCTGCCGCGAGCTGCTGCAAGAGCGGCGCAGGCTTCCATGCGCCGGCCGGATCGCGCCGGTCGAACCGTTCGATCGCGCGCAGCACGTTCCAGAGCCCGACGGTGTCCGCGTAGAACATCGGCCCGCCGCGATAGGGCGGAAAGCCGTACCCTGCGAGATAGACGACGTCGATGTCGGAAGCGCTCTGGGCAATGCGCTCTGCAAGGATGCGCGCGCCTTCGTTGACGAGCGCGTAGATGCAGCGCTCGACGATCTCTTCATCCGAGATCTTCCGCCGCTCGATGCCGGCTTCCTTCGAGTGCGCGACGATCAATTCGTCCACCGCCGGATCGGGAATGGCATCGCGCTTTCCTGCTTCATAGCGATACCAACCCGCGCCCGTTTTCTGGCCATACCGGCCCATCTCGCAGAGCCGATCCGCCACCACCTGCCTGGGCAAGGACGGGTTCTCCGCATACCGCCGCTTGCGGATGAACCAGCTCACGTCCCCTCCGGCGAGGTCTGCCATGCGGAAAGCGCCCATTGCCATTCCGAAGTTCTCCAGCGCGCGGTCCACCTGCTTGGGCAGCGCGCCCTCGTCGAGGAGCGCGAGCGCCTGGCGGATGTACTTCTCCAGCATGCGGTTGCCGATGAAGCCGTCGCAGACTCCGGAGACGACGCCAATCTTCTTGATCTTCTTCGACAGCGTCATCACGGTCGAAAGCACATCGCTCGCGGTCTTCTCGCCGCGGACGATCTCGAGCAGCTTCATCACGTTCGCGGGGCTGAAGAAGTGGGTGCCGACCACCTCCTGCGGCCTCCTGGTGAAGGCGGCAATCTTGTCGACGTTCAAGGTGGAGGTGTTGGTCGCGAGAATGGCGCCGGGCTTCATCACCTCGTCCAACTTCTTGAACACGCCTTCCTTGACCGACATCTCCTCGAAGACCGCCTCGATGACCATGTCGGCTTGCGCGAGGTCGCGGTAGTCGAGCGTCGGCCGGATGAGCTTCATCCGCTCTTCCACCTGCGCGGCAGTCAGCTTCCCTTTCTTCGCCGACCCCTCGTAGTTCTTGCGAACGGTCGCGATGCCGCGCTGCAAAGCATCCTCTTTCACTTCCAGGATTGAAACGGGAATGCCGGCGTTGGCGAAATTCATCGCGATGCCGCCGCCCATCGTCCCCGCGCCGACGACTGCCGCGGAATTGACCGGCCTCGTCTTGGTGTCTTCGGCGATTCCGGAGATCTTCGAAGCAGCTCGCTCGGCGAAGAAGGCGTGGCGGAGCGCTTTCGATTCGTTGCTCATCACCAATTGCACGAACAGGTCTCGCTCCGTGCGGGCGCCTTCGGCAAAGGACTTTCCCACTCCGGCTTCGATGGCCTCCAGCGCTTTCAACGGCGCCGGATAGCCTTTCGACACCGCGGTGACCGCATTGCGCGCAAAGGCGATGAAGCCTTCGGCATTGGCGTGCCGGTTCGGCAGATCGCGCACCCGCTGCAACGTCCGGCCTTCCGTCTTGCGCGCAAACGCCACCGCCGCCGGAACCACGTCGCGCTCCACCACCTCGTCGAAGAGCGGCGTCCCCTTCAGCATCGCCGCAGGAACGCTCGCGCCGGAGACGATCAGGTTGACCGCCGCCTCGAGACCGATGAGGCGCGGCAGCCGCTGCGTTCCGCCGGCGCCGGGCAGGATTCCGAGCTTCACTTCCGGCAGGGCAATTTGCGCTGCGGCCTCCGCCAGCCGGTAGTGACACCCGAGGGCAAGCTCGAGCCCGCCGCCCATCGCAACTCCATGGATGGCGGCGACCACCGGCTTCGCCGAGTCTTCAACGGCGGCAATCACCGTCGTCAGCGCGGGCTCGGCCGTCGCTTTCGGGCTGTTGAATTCCTTGATGTCGGCGCCTCCGGAAAAGGCCTTTCCCGAGCCGGCGATCACGATGGCTTTGACGTTCGGGTCGGACGCGGCGCGGTCGAGGCCTTCGACGATGCTCCGTCGCAGCTCATAAGAGAGCCCGTTCACCGGGGGATTCTCGAGCGTGATGACGGCGACCGAATCTTGTACCGAGTAGCTCATGCGCGTCCTTTCGCGAATCGCTCGAGGTGGTGTTCGGTGTCGCCCAGCATCAGCTCGATTGCGGTGAGCCGCCGGAAATGATGGCTGATGGCCAATTCGTCCGTCATTCCCATTCCGCCGTGCAGTTGGATGCTCTGTTGGCCGACGAAGCGCGCGGCCTGACCCACCAGCGCTTTGGCGGCGGAGAGGTTGCGGCTGCGCTCGCGGGCGTCGCTGTCGGTGCAGCGCATCGCCGCGAGGAAGCTCATCGAGCGGGCTTGCTCGACCTGGATGAACATGTCCGCCATCCGGTGCTGCAGCGCCTGGAACTTCGCGATCGGCTGGCCAAACTGCTGGCGCGTCTTCGTATAGTCGATGGTCGCATCGAGGCTGGCCTGCAGCGCGCCCACCGCTTCCGCGCAGAGCGCGGCAATGCCGAAATCGAACGCAGCCTCAATCCGCGGGAGCGCGTTTTCGGCGATGAGCTTCGCGGGGACATTCTCGAGCTTCACGTCGGCCGCGCGCTGGCCGTCCATCGTCCGGAACAGGCGCATCGACAAGCCCGGAGCGTCGCGGGCGACCAGGAAGAGCGAGATGCCGCGCTCGTCGGTGTCCGCGCCGGCGGTGCGCGCGGAGACGACCAGGAAGTCTGCGGCCGGCGCGTGCAGGACGACGGCCTTTTCGCCGCTGAGCGCGTAGCCGTCCGGAGTTTTCGTCGCCTTGGTTGCGACGTGCCGCAGATCGTACCGAGCGCCGAATTCGGTGTGCGCCGGAACTGCGATGACTTCGCCCGCGGCCATGCGCGAAAGAAGCTCGCCGGGAGAGTCCGCCTCGCTGCGAGACTGCGGCGCGGCGTCAGAAACATCGCCGCGCAGAAGCAGCGTCGCCAGGATGGCGCTCGGCAGGTACGGCTCGAGGAGCAGCCCCTTGCCGATGGCGTTCATCACCAAGAGTATCTCCACCGGACCCGCGCCCATTCCGCCGTGCTCTTCGGGGACGAGCAGCGCGAGAAAGCCGAGCTCGCCGAGCTGCTTCCAGACGTCGCGGCTGAAGCCATCCGGGCCCGCGAGAATGGCCTTGCGCTTCTCGAACGAATACTCGCCGGCCACGAACCGCTGCATGGCGTCGCCGAGCTGCCGCTGCTCTTCGCTGAAGTCGAAGTCCATGACCGCTTTAGAGTTTGAGGAGCTGCTGCGCGAGGATGTTCTTCTGGATCTCGTTCGAGCCGCCGTAGATCGAAGTCTTGCGAAAGTTGCAGTAGGTGGGCGACAGCGCGCCTTCGGCCGCGGCAGGCAAATCGGGCCGCTCCTCGCGCTCGAAGAACAGGCCCAAGGGCCCCATCGCCAGCATCATCAATTCCGAAAGCGCCTGCTGGATTTCGGTTCCCTTGATCTTCAACAGCGACGACTCCGGGCCGGGCGCGCGCCGCGCCGACTCCGCCGCCAGGACGCGCAGGTTCGTCACTTCCAGCGCCATCAGATCGATCTCCACCTGCGCGATGCGCGCCGCGAAGGCCGGGTCTTCTGTCAGGGGCCGCCCGCGCTTGAGCTGCTGCGCCGCGATGTGCTTGAGCCGCTGCAGCTCGCGCTTGGAAGCGCCCACGCCGGCGATGTTGGTGCGCTCGTGGCCGAGGAGGAATTTGGCGTACGTCCAGCCCTTGTTCTCCTCGCCGATGCGATTCTCGATGGGCACCTGCACGTCCTCGAACCAGACTTCGTTCACTTCGTGCCCACCGTCCATGGTGATGATGGGCCGCACGGTGATGCCCTTCGTCTTCATGTCGATGAGCAAGAACGAGATGCCTTGCTGCTTCTGCGCGGCCGGGTCGGTGCGGACGAGACAGAAGATCCAATCCGCATATTGCGCGAGCGTGATCCAGGTCTTCTGGCCATTGACCAGGTAGTGGTCACCTTTCCGCTCGGCGCGGGTCTTCAGCGAGGCCAGGTCGGAACCCGAGCCCGGCTCCGAATACCCCTGGCACCAGAAATCCTCGGCGCTGGCGATGCGCGGCAAGAAGCGCTTCTTCTGCGCGTCATTCCCAAACTGCATGATGACCGGCCCGACCATGCGCAGCCCGAACGGCAAGAGGCGCGGTGCGCCGTAGGCGGCGGTCTCCTCGTCGAAGATGAACTCCTGCACGGCATCCCAGCCGGTGCCGCCGTGCTCCTTCGGCCAGGTGGGCGCGCCCCACCCGTGCTCCGCCAGGATGCGCTGCCACCCCATCATCTCGCCGGCAGTGACTTCGCGACCCTGCAGCACCTTGCGCCGCGTCGATTCCGGCAGCTTCTCCCGCACGAACGCGCGCACTTCCTCGCGAAACGCTTGCTCGGCAGCCGTGAAGCTGAGGTTCATGGGGAGAGGTCTAGCAGACCAGAAGCGCGCTGGCTCGCGGGCGGTCTAGCGCCGGTCACTCCCGCAGCAGGATCTTGCGGACCAGCGGCACCGGCAACGCGCCCTGCACGACGAAGGCGTTGTGGAACTCCTTCAGCGTTGCGTGCTTCTTCGCCATGTACTCGCGGGCCAGATCCTGAATCTCTAGCTTTCCCAGCGTGTAATAGAGGTATGTCGGATTGTACGTGCCGCGCATCGCCTCCTCGCGGCCGTTGGCCGGCTCCATGAAGCATTGATCGTGGAAGAGGGCTGCTCCTTGATCGACCGTCCAGCCCGCCGTGTGGAGCTGCACGCCCACCACATACCGGCAATCGCGCACCAGCGCTTCGGAAAGCTGGGCAAGCTGCATGCGCGGATCGCCGCCGCCGAAGCCCTGCTCCACCGTCATCTGCTCGCAGTAGTGCGCCCAACCTTCGCTGTTCGAGCTGGAATGAGTCAGCTTCCGCGTGAAGGTGGGAAACTTCGGCGCATAGAGGAATTCGAGATAGTGGCCGGGATAGGCTTCGTGGACGTTGATCATCCCCACCACCCACGGATTGTAGAGGCGCAAATGCTCTTCCTTGCGCTGCTCCGGCCAATCCTGCTCGACCGGCGTCACGTAATAAAACGCCTCGGTCGCCTTGTGCTCGAACGGTCCCGGAGTATCCATCGAGGCGAAGGTCGCGGCGCGCGCGTACGGCGGCGTCGGCTGCACCTTCACGCGCACTTCCGAAGGCACGGTGACGAGGTCCTTCTCCACCACGAACTTCCGCGCCTCTTCGACAGAGCGCCCGACTGCCGGAATCAGGTCGTCAGCGGTCGGGTGGGTCTGCGAGAGCATGTCCATCACTTCGTGCGGCGACTTGGACGGGTCGATGCGCTTTGCCACTTCGACGAACGCCGCGTGGTCCTTCTTGAGCTGCGCCTCGCCTTTCGCGAGCAGCTCCGGCAAGGGCAGCTCGACCATGTCGTCGTACCGCAGCTTCAAGAGGAACGTCTCGGCGCCAATCGCATACTGCCCGTTCGAGCGCGGCAAGAGATCGTTCTGCAACCATTCGCTGAAATCGCGCGCTGAATCCTGGGCGGCCTTGTTGGCCTCCTCGAACTGCGCCATGAGCTGCGGGTCGTTGGCGGCCGCGTTGTGCGCGAAATCGGTGACCGCTTTCTGGAAGAAGCCCACCGAGCCACGGGCAAGCCGGATGGCAAGCTGCGTGTACTCCTTGGGCGGGTTCTTCAAATTCGCCTTTCCCGCCGCATAGAGCGCAGGCACCTGCCGCAGCCGCGCGATCACCGACTTGAGCCGCTGCGGAGCGGGCGCGAAATCGCGCTTCATCAAGCCGTCGATGGAGCCGCCGGGAAGCCGCGCGTACGTCATCGGGTTGCGCTCCCACGGCCGCAGCGTCTCCAGGTCGAGCAGCGTGCTGTGGATCTGGTTGTCGATCAGCTCGGCGTCGATGGCGTCGTCGAACGAGAGCTGCTCGCGGCGGATGCGCGCCACCTCTTCCGCCTCCGCGTGCAGGTCGTGGATCTCCTTGTCGATTGCCGGCCGCGACAAGTCTTCCAGGCGGTCGTCGTAGCCTTCGTGGAAGCCGGTCCGGGTCGCGCGCGACGGCGAGCGGGCAAAGCTCGCTTTGAAGTAGCTCTGGGAGAACTTCTCGAAGTCGTCGTGCGGCGGGGTCGTCTTGGCGTGGGAGCAGGCGGCGAAGGCGATGACGGCGAGGTAGCGCAGTTTCATGGGCGCGCAAGCTAGCAAATTCGCTTCGCCTGCGTGTTGCCGATCCGTCAGCGGGGCGCGATGTCCGCATCCTGCAGATACTGCGAGGCTGCGACGATGCTGGCCGCGCTCCAGCCCGAGTTCGTGCCGCTCCCGTCTGCTGCGCAGGTGCCGTCGGTGTGGACGGCCAGCAGGTAACCCGTGCCGGTGAGGACGCCTGCGCCCGAGCTTCCGTCCAACGTGTCCAGGTCGCCGTAGTAGACGCGGTCGTCGCAGACGCCCGCCAGCGTCCCCTCGGCGATCACCTTGGGCCGCGCGCGCGGGTGCTGGATGACCGCGAGAAAATCGGTGGGACGGCTGGTGAGCGGAGTCGGCGTGACGGCCGGCAGTTGGTCGAGGCGGAGCAGCGCGTAGTCGGGATTGAGCGACGCCTCGATGACGGTGCCGGTGGTGACGAGCGGATCGCCGTCCGGATTGTCCTCGTAGTTGAACTCGAGCAGGTCTTCATCGCCGAGGCCGACGCAGTGACCTGCGGTCAGGACGACCGGCCCGTTGGCGGCGGCGATGAGCGTGCCGGTGCAATCGCCGTTGATCAGCGCCACCGCGTCCTCGCGGAGCTGCGCGTCGGCGAGCGGGCCGCGGTAGCTGTTGATCGGCGTGAAGTCGGCGGTGGCCCCGCACTGCGAGCGGCGCGAGGGGGCGAAGAACTTCAGCGCGGGGCTTGCCGCGCACACCTCTTTGGTGGGCGGCGGAGACTGCGAGCCGCCGCAGGCGGCGAGGCTCCCCGAAAGGAGCAGCGCAGCCGCGGCGGAGCACAGACGTTGAGGCATCGAGCCAGGCATATGATTCGAGAGCTTCAAGAAGCGTAATCGCTAAGCCGCCTTCGGCGGCCGCGATTAGTACAGCGCGTGGAGTGCGGTGCGGTCGCTGGCGGTGAACTCGCCGGTCTCGCTCTGGCGAAAGCAGGCGTTCATGATCGAGCCGCCTACCGTCGCGCCGCTGGGCGTGCCCGGGATCAGGATAGCGCCCACGCCGGCGGTGCCCTCGTTGCTGGCCGCGCCGCCGCAGCTGATCGCGCGGTTGAACCAGTCGGAGTGGCGGAAGCCGATGGTGTGGCCGAGCTCGTGGGTCATGACGTGCTCGACGGTGTCGACGCTGAAGGTCGACGACTCGAGGCCCGTGCCGATGTTGATGGTGTTGAACGGCCGGCCGCCGGAGGGGAAGCCGGAGCTGCCGCCGGTGACGCCCTGAGCGAACTGCGCGGTGATGGTCGCGCTGCAGCCCGTGGTGCTGCCGCTGGTCCGCGTCATGTGCCAGCGCAGGGCTTCGTTGTTGTAGTTCTGGATGGCCATGTTCAACGCCTGGTTGAACTTGGCGTTGGTGGTGAAGGCCGCGCCGTTGACGCAGATGTTGGTGATGGTAGTGCCGACCAAGTTGGTGGTGCGGTACTGCTCCTCGGTGCTGAGATCGCTGACCAGCATCTCGCGCGAGGCCTGCAGGCTCACTTCAGCGTCCCAGCCGGTGTAGACCTTGCCGTCCACCACCTGGATGTCGTCGCGGGGGAAGCCGGCCTGGACGAGGTTGTCCACGATCTCCTGCGTCTCGTTCTGCGAGCTGCCGCAGCCGACCGCCAGGAAGGCGGCGCTCAACGCATACAGCGCGATCTTCTTCATGATTTTGTTCTCCGTTCGATAGAATGTGGGGGACCTTCAAACGCAAAGGCACACTCTTTCCGACGAGGGTCTCTCGCCAGCCGGGGGATGACTGGTTTAAATTGTTCGCAGGAAGCGGTGTGCCTTCGTTCCGCGTTTCAACGCAGCCTCCGACGAATGTCAAGTGTCGCGGATATTGTCGGATAGGAAACGGTTATGCATTACGGCCAATGCAATGCGGCATTGCGCGCAATTGCAACGGATAGTTCGCAATAGCCTGGATGAGTGAACCCACCTGCATATGTTTCGCGCGGCGTGGCTTTTGTTAAGCGATACCAATCACTTCATGTCTTGAGCGCCGGCGGAGGCGTCCGGCGTTGCCGGCTGGCGAAACGACGCGGCTTCAGCAATCTCGGTTTCGTTCCATCCGGCATGCCGCGCCGCGCTGCGAAGTTCGTCGAGCTTGGATTCCAGCTACACGGGCCAGCGCGATCTACAGCCAGCGATGCACCGTCTCGCGGAGCGTCTCCATGGGCCGCTCCGACACGATCGCGCCGTGGCTGGGGACGAGCCGCGCGAGGCCTGGCGTGTCCGCGAGCCGCAACAGGTCCGCCTTCAAGTCCTCGCGGTTCGTCATTGCGCGCCACTTGTAGAAGGGCGGCGTGCGCGGCTCCGCGCCGGTGAAGCCAAACAGCTTGAAGAGAGCCGCGTTGAGCCCTTTGCCGGGCCGCGAGTTCTGCCAGGCGTCGACGAAGAGCAGGCTCGCGCGCGGGCCGCTGTGGACGGTGAACGCCGGCTCTTGGAAGCGCGTTCCGCGCAGGTAGGTCCAGCTCAAAGCCGGCTCCGCCGGCAGCTCTTCGAGCGGCTTGATGTGGGGAAAGTGATCGCGGAGCTTCGGGACGCTAGCGGCGCAGGTGAAGACCTCGAGCTTCAGCTTGTTCGCGAACGCGGGGGCATCCATGGCGTGCAACCAGACGGGGGCGATGAGGATGGATGGGGTTCCCCACGCGTGCAGCTTCGCCAGCGCCGCGTCCTCGAGGGGCACGGCGTTGTGGAACGCGAGCCGCCCGTCGGACAACTTGACGATGCACATCCGCCGCTGCATCCCCGTGCCCTTGGGAAAGCCGGGCACTTCACCGGTCACTCCCCACAGGTTGTCATCGATGGGCTCGATGGGGCCGTGCGGCGTGACAATCCAAGGCCTGGGCGGTTTCGGCATCGGCGGCTCCCGCGCTCCGGCGGAGACTACTGCGAATCGAGATGCTGCAACGTGACGGTGCCGATGGTGAGCGCGGTCCTGCGCCAATTCCAATGCGCCGCCTGGTCGCGGTTCGTCTGCTCTTCGCTCGGGCTTGCGATGAAACCTTTGCAGACGAGCACACGGTGTGGCGACGGGTGGTCGACCGAAAACGAACCACATTGACCTCGAACTTGCCGCCCGCCGACGTGCTCGACGAAGGTCATCACTGAAGGCGAAGCGTCGAGCACTTCGAGCCGGATGGTCCTGGCGGCGTCGACGTAGACCCCCGGTGGGCCGTCGAGCTTTTCGCAGCCGCAAATCGCGATCAATCCGACCGTGGCTGCAGCGAAGCGGAGGGTCATGTTCCAGACGGGTAGCGCACGGTGCGGCATTGGCGACCGCTCAATGCGCGGGCTCGATCACGCCCGCGCTCCCGAGCGCGCGCAAGTAGTCGAGCACCAGGTCGAGCGGGATGGGGCCGTATTCGGCCGAAACGGCGTCGCGGATGGATTGGGCGGTGCGCACGCCGTCGACGAAGTTCAGGATTTCGTAGGTGTACTGCTCGGAAGTAGCGAACTCCGGCTGCAGCGAGAACGGCGTCGAGCGCGGGGGTTGCCAGTCGAGGAGCTTCGGCAGCGGCAGTCGCGCGGACTTCAAATGATCGGTCAAATAATCATAACCGAAAACCGCGAGCGGACCCTTCGGCGACGGCCGCCGGCGGTACACCGCGCACCCTGCCGCTTCGCACCGCGAGGTCCGCGCAGGCATCGGCGTCGTCCAGGCTACGTCCGGCTTCTCGTCGGCCAGCGCGATGGCTGTCGCTGCTGCGATGAAAGCTGCGCGGAGCAGCTTGGTCGGATCGATGTTCGCGGCGGAATCGAAGTTGGTGTGGATGTACCGGTCCGGCCAATCGTTCAAATAAACGGCGGGAATCCGAAAGGAAGAGTCCTGATAAACGTCGTGATCGCTGCCCATCGAGTGCGGACTGTCTTGCGCGAGCAGCGCTTCCTTTCCGCCGGTGGGCGCGACAAACGGCAAAGGCGCGCTGCCGGTCGCCGCGAAAGCATACGACTGCTCGTTCACAAAGCTCGCGATCTGCCAGGCCACCTCGTGCACGAACGAGGGCAGGCTCGCCGGACCGCGAGTGACGTGGAAGACCGTCTTCGTCGTAGGCCCGCCGCCTACCATGTCCAGATGAATGACGGCTTTGATCCGCTGCGCCAATTCTGGCCGCGCACTCAGAAGCGTCTCGGTTCCTTCCACCTCCGGCGGCCAGATGAAGCGCAGCGTGCGCGCGGGCCGCGGCAGCTTTTTCTCGTCGATCAGCATCCGCAGCGTCCGCGCAACCTCCAGGATGGTCACGCAGCCGCTCGCGTTGTCGTTGGCGCCCGGCCGCTGGTGATCGAGATGGCAGCTCAGCGCGATCTCCTCGTTGCGCAGCCGCGGGTCAGAGCCGGGGATGGTGGCGGTGACCACCTCGTAGTTGCTCGGGTGCTGGCCGGCCTTGACCGTCGCCTGCAGCCGGATGGTTTCGCCCTTCGACAGCCGCTCGCGAAAACGCCGCGCGGTCTTCAAAGACACCATGAACGCGAACGTCTTGTTGGGAGAGAACGTCTCCAAGTGCCCCCAGCGGACCAGGTTCTCGTCCTCGCCCCACCACGCGGTCTTCTGGTTCTGCGCGCAGCTCACGATGCCGGCCGCGCCAAACTTTCCGACGGCGAGATCCTGCACTTCGCCGGGCTGCGCGGACACCAGCACGATCTTCCCCTTCACGTCCTTGCCGGCGTAGTCGGTCTCGCGCGTGCCGTCGCCCACGTCGATGAGCGGCGCCGTGACGTTCGCGCTCTCGCTGTCTTCGGCAAGCGAGATGGGCTCCGCGTCCCAGCTCGCGATCTTCTCACCGCGGACTTCCCACAGCTCGGCGAGCAGCGCATCCCAACCGGGGCGCGAGCGCTGGGTGCCGTAGAAGATCTTGCCGTCGGTTGGAAAGCGCAGCACCTCGGCATCACGCAGTCCGTACGCCTTGGCGCGGTCAAGCACGAGCTGCGCGGCGGAGTCGAACCCTTGCGAGCCGCGCTGCCGGTGAAAGCGCGCGAGCCCCTCGAGGTTGCGCTTGGCGATTTCGCCGGAGAGCTCGTGCGCGAGATTGACGACGTCCGCGTCCGGCAGCGGCAACGCGACGAGGAGCAGTGCCAGGAGCAAGATTGTCCTTTCGCGAAGGTCCGCGAAGGAGTGTAGCCGATAGCCGTCGACGGCTGTTCCAGTTCGTGTTGACCGTCGGTTTTCAATCCGAGGTACTCTGTCTGGGATGCATGGCTTGGTCGTGGATCTGCGGCACAGCCTTCGTGCGCTCCGCCGGGACGCCGGCGTGAGCGCGATTGCAGTCCTGGCATTGGCGATCGGCGTCGGCGGTAGCACATCGATGTTCACGATCGTCGATGCGGTGTTGGTCCGGCCGCTTCCCTACACCGCGCCGGAGCGCCTGCTCCTGATCTCTCCGGTGGACGGCGCGGGTCAGCGCGTGCCAATGGGTCCGGCGGAATTCATTTATCTCGCGAAAAACGCGACCACCTTGGAGGCGATCGGCGTTTTCTATCCCCATTCAGCCACCATCGCGGCAGGTTCGGGCGCGAAACAAACGTCAGTCGCCGACTTGAGCTCGAGCATGTTCACGACGCTCGGCGTTGCCCCGGCCCGTGGCCGTGCGTTCGAACCGGCGGAGGACTTCGCCGGGCGCGAGCCGGTTGCAGTCGTGAGCGATGCCTTTTGGCGGCGCGAGCTCGGCGGGGACCTGGGCGTCGTCGGACGCACGATCGAAGTCGATCACAAGGCCGTGACGGTCATCGGTGTCTTGCCGCTGAATGTGGTTTTCCCCAGACTCGGCAGGTTCGACGTGTTCTTGCCGCTCGCGATTACGCCGGCGCAGGCCGCGATGCGCGACGCAAGGACCGGCCTCTATGGCATCGTTCGCATGAAGCGGGGCATCGCCGCCGCAGCGGTGCGGGCAGAAATGGACACGCTGATGCGCGCCTTCAATGGTTATGGAATCGTGGTTCAACCATTGTCCGGATGGCTGACCGACGACGCCGCGCCGGCGATTCGCGTCGCCTTCGCGGCAGCGCTGCTCTTGCTCCTCATCGCCTGCGCCAACGTCGCCTTGCTCCTGATGATGCGAGGGACGGCCCGCGGTCGCGACCTCGCCATCCGCGCAGCATTAGGCGGCGGCCGCGGCCGTCTCGCCCTGCAACAGATCAGCGAAGGACTTCTCTTGGCGTTCGCCGGCGGGGCGCTCGGATTGATCCTCGCTGCTCTTCTTGTCCGCGGCGTCGTCGCTCTCGCCCCGGGGTCGTTTCCGCGACTCAACGAGCTACGGCTGGACCTGGCGGCCGCGGCGTTTGCGCTGATCGCGTCGCTCCTCTCGGGTGTGCTCGCGGGAGCTGCTTCAGCCTGGCAGGCGCTCCGCCCCGATCTCTTTCTCGTGCTCAAGGACGGCGGAGCTTCTGCAACCGCCGGCTCGACGCGATCGCGCGTGCGAGACGGCCTGGTCGTTGCCCAGTTTGCGATTGCGTTGCTCCTGGCGACCGGCACCGGTCTCTTGGTGCGGAGTTTGGACCGTTTCTCTGCGGTTCCGGTTGGTCTCGAGCCACGAGGGCTGCTCGCGACGTTGGTTTACTTCCGCGGCGACGCCCCGGTCGATGCGACGGCGCAGCTCTTGAGCATTTCGCGGACTGTTCCGGGCGTCGAAGAAGCCGCGCTGGTCGGGCTCCTGCCCTTCGACTGGGGCCGGGGATGGGACGACACCATCACCGTCCGCGGACGGCAGCGCACGGCAACGACCTGGGATGTCACCTCGGTGAACTGGTTCAGTCCCGGGTATCTTGCGCTCGCGGGAACGCGGGTGCTCAAAGGACGTGATTTTACCGCAACCGATGGCGCGAGCAGCGCCCCAGTCGCGTTGGTCAACCAGACCTTCGTCGACAAGTTTCTTGCCGCGCGCGAGCCGATTGGCGAGCTCGTCGGGCTCTCCGATTGGACGCCGATCTCGTTCACCGTAGTCGGCGTCGTCCAAGACGTCCGCCAGAATGGCCCAGGCGAAGCTCCAGTGCCTGAAATCTATCTGCCGGAGGCGCAATTCGCGCGCAACAAGACCGACTACGCCGACGGAGCCATGCTGGTCGTCAGGAGCTCCTTGCCAGCCGGGCGTGTCGAAGCCGCACTGCGTGCCGCGGCCACGGGGATTGAATCGCAGCTTCTGGTTGGAACGACGAAGCCCGTCGATGAATATCTGGGCGGGTATTTCCGGACGCGGCGATTTCAACTGGATCTGGCGGCCGCGTTTGCAGCGGCTGCGTTGGCTCTGGCCGCGCTCGGTGTCTACGGCGCGATGGCCTTCTCCGTCGTCCAGCGGCGCCGCGAGCTCGCCGTTCGCGCCGCGCTGGGCGCACAAGCGAGTCAGCTCTTCGGACTGGTGATCGGCCGTGGAGCCCGCCTGGCACTCCTCGGCATCTGCCTGGGTGTCCTCGGCTCACTCGTACTTTCCCGATTCCTCGCCGCGCTCCTGTACGGAGTCGGGCCACGCGACCCCCTCACTCTTGTCGCGGCAGTGGCGACACTCGGCAGCGTCGCAATCGCAGCGAGCCTGTTGCCCGCTCTGGCGGCGGCAAAGCTCGACCCGATGATCGTGCTTCGAGACGAGTAATCAGCGGCGCGCCTACCGGTGCTTTGCGTCCTTCGCCGGCGCCTTGCCCTGAGCGCCGCCGCCGAACAACCCTTCCAGCGCCTTCGAGGGATCCTTCGCGAGCGAGGCCGGATCCTGCGTCAACTTCTTGCCCAGGTCGCCCGGGATGTTCGCGCCGATCTGCTTCGCCGCCTCTGCCCCGAGCTGCGTGGCGATCTGCGCCGTATTCAGATGCATCAGCGCTTTCAACTCGCCGGGGAGCTGGTCGGACTGCGACGCTTTTCCGGCGAGCGCGGTGATGACCTGCATCGCAATGTCCTTGATGGCCGCGCCGTTGTTCGCGCCCTTTCCGCTGCCCACTGCCTTCATCACGAGCGACGGAACCGGCACGTCGATCTCCTGCGAGATGCCCGGCAGGCCGGGGCGGATGATCACGTGTGCGTCGGTCAGCTTGATCTCGTCGATGACCAGCTTCATCGGCGGCTTGTTGTCGGGCGGCTTCTGCGGGAGGAGCGACATCGCTTCCTTGAAGTTGAGCTTCCCACCCGACTGCTCGACGACGAGCCTGGTCTTGTCGAACTCGAGCTCCTTCACGTGGATGGGGTGCTTGCGCAGCTCGCCGTAATCGACCTGGGCCTTGGCGTCGCCGAGCTCGAGCATGTGCTTGGCGGAGAAACCTTTGGGCGAAGCGATGGAGAGCCCGTGCAGGTCGACCTTGCCGCCGAAGAGCGCCAGCCGCGCGGAGTCGAGCTGGGTATCGAGCCGCAAGGAGGCAGTGCCCTGCTTCTCCACCTCGGTCTTCACGATGCGGTCGATGTTGAAATAGACGATCGCGCCGACGATGACGACGAGCGCCAGAACGCCGAGGAGCCCGCGGACGAGGATCTTCATGCTTGCGAAGGTGCGGCCGTGCGAGCGCTGCCGCAAGTCAGCGGCAGGCCGTGCTGGCGCTCGCCCGCACGTCCGTTCCCAAGCCCGGCAACGCAGGGCGGCCAAATCAGGCGGCGTGGTCCATGAGACCGCGGGCGCGAGACAGCATCTGCGCTGATTCCTCGCCCGGATCGAACAGCGCGTACCCGGTCCGGATGCGGGCCCCTCGCGCGTGGCGCAGCGCGGAGACCTCATCCACGAGCCGCCCGGCGATGACCTGAAGCCCCGGCTCCAACTCCCCGGGAAGGATGAGCGCGAGCGCATCGTCCTCGAGGCGAGCCGCCTGATCGTAGCCGCGGCTGCTCTCGGCGACGAGCCACGCCACCTCGCGCAGAAGCTGCTCGGAAGCCGCCGCGTCGATGCCGTCCCGTTCCACGCGCACGAGGAGGAGCGACAGCGGAGTCTTGAAGCGCAGCGATCGCGAGATTTCGCGGGCCAGCGCCTCGTCGAAGCCGCGCCGGTTCGCAAGCCAGGTCAGGGGATCGACGCGGGCAAGCCGGGTGCGCGTCTCGCGCTCGGCGATCTCGGCGGTGACGTCGACGATCTGGTCCATCCGCCCCATCACCGTCCCGAGCGGCAACGGCTTCGTCTCCCAGCGCAGCACGCGATCCGGCTTCTTCAGCGAGATGACCATCGACCCTGGCTTGCCCTCGAGAAGCGCCGCCGCACTGCGCGGGTCCATGCCCTTCTGGCGCGCCAGATCGAGCAGCCGCGCGCGCGTCACGCCGGCGAAGCGGTGGCTGCGCAATCCGAGAAGCCGCGCGACGGCCGGATTGGCGAAGGCGATGCGGTCCTGATCGTCGCTGGCGATGAACCCTTCGCCGCTGTGCGCGAGGAGCTGCGAGACCGCCTCCGCGGCGGGAATGACGCTCGGAGCCGGCGCCGGTTTGAGCTCGCGAAACTGCCGCGCAGCCTGCTTGCGCGCAACGGCCTCTTCGGTCGAGCCGAGCCGCTGCGCCCAGAGGAGCAGCGCATCCAGCACTTCAGGCCCGAAGCGGCCAGGGCGATCGTCCGCGATCCAGAGCGCGCCGACGGTGTTGCCGCCGTCGTCGATGATGGGCGCCCCTGCGAAGCTGCGCACCATGCCGGACGCGACCAGGTGCGAAGAAGCCAAGGCGGGGTCGCGCCGTGCGTCGGCCACTTCCACCGCCGCGTCGCCCGCCACGCTGCGGAACGGCGCCCAGTCCTCCGGGTTGCCGATCATCGGCACGAGCAGCTTGTCCCACCCAAACCAACCGGCAAGGTCGCCATCGTCGAGCGGGCCCAGCCACGCCACCGCCATGCCGGCGGACAGCTCGCGAGCCACTTCCTGGAGCAGCTCGTCGCGGGCGAGCTTCTTGTGCTTGGGGAGCGGAACGGGAAGCCGCGTCTCCCCGGCGCCATTGCGGGGTCCCCTGCGGATGGCGCGCTCCACCGCCGCACGCACCGAGCTGAGCGGCTGCGAGCCGGAGAGGATTTCCACGATGTCGAGCTGGTCGCGCAGGCGCAACGCCTCGTCGCGCACCTTCATCGAGCTGGAGATGAGCAAGGCCGGAGCCACCTGGGGGCGGCGCCCGCGACGGAGCCGCCGCAAGAGGTCGAACCCGTCCGGCGACTGCCGCACTTCGGCGATGATCAAGGCCGCAGGCCCGAGCCGCTGGGCGTGAAAACGCGCCTCCTCCTCCGAGCGCGCGCGGGCGCCGGCGAGGTGGTGCTGTTCGACCAGCGCGGAATACTGCGCGGCCCGCGCCGGGTCGAGCACGTGAATCAGCGCGTAGTCACCGCCAGTGTGCTGCACGAGGAGAGCCTAACCGGAGAGTGGGCTTACGAAAGTCCTGTAGGACCAGCTACACAACCTCTTCACACGCGTGCCACATTCCCGACCTTTCAGCCGGTTGGTTGCTATCCTGCACTGTAGACGGTAACGCCCCCATGATGCCGATCACGTTCGCGTTCGATCATCTGGTCTACGCCGTTCCCGACCTGGACGCCAGCACGCGGCTTTTGGAGGAGCGCCTCGGGGTGCGCGTGACCCCTGGCGGCAGCCATCCCGGGCGCGGCAGCAAGAATGCGCTCGTCGGGATGGGGCCGCGGTCGTACCTGGAGATCATCGGCCCCGACCCGGCACAGCCTGCCCCAAACTGGTTCGGGCTGGCGGACTTGCAGGAGCCGCGCGTCGTCACCTGGGCGGTCGGCGATGCGGCGCTGGAAGAGCGCGTCGCGGCGGCAGGGGGGCTGCTCGGGCCCATCGCCGCGGGGAGCCGCACCCGTCCGGACGGACAGACCTTGCGCTGGCGGTTCACCGACCCCGCCCGGCTGGCGATGGACGGGGTGGTCCCCTTCTTCATCGACTGGGTGTCCGACGCGCACCCGGCGGGCGCGCTCGTGGCGGCGGTCAGCCTGCTCGAGTTGCGGCTCGAGCATCCGCAGGCGGACGAGGCGAACCGGGTGCTGCGCAAGCTCGGCGTCGCCGCGGAAGTGCACCCGGGAGCCTTTGCGCGCATCACCGTCCGGCTCTCGACGCCCCGCGGTGAAGTGACGCTCTGACGGCTTCGCGGATGGCGCCCGCGCTTGACAGGGAAAACGCACACAGCAGAGTGCGGCGCCATGACCTTTCCCCTCCTCGCCCTGCTCTTCGCCGCGTCGAACCTGCAACCCGTCTACGACCAGATCCCGCAGCGCCACCAGGAAGCGGTGCAGCGGCTGCAGCAGTGGATCGCGCTCCCCAGCATCGCCGCCGAAGGCCGCAACAGCGAAGAAGGCGCGCAGCGGATGATCGAGCTCTTGAAGGACGCCGGCTTTCAGCGCGCCGAGAAGGTGCCGACCGACGGCAAGCCGGGCGTCTACGCGACCCTCGACGCCGGCGCGCCGCGCACCGTCGGCATCTACTTCATGTACGACGTGAAGCAGTTCGATCCGCGCGAATGGTCCTCGCCGCCGCTCGAAGGGCGCATCGTCGACAAGCCCGGCTTCGGCAAGGTCATCGTCGGACGCGGAGCGGTCAACCAGAAGGGGCCGGAGTCGGCATTCCTGGCCGCGCTGCACGCGATCAAGGGAGCGGGACGCAAGCTGCCGGTGAACCTCGTGCTGGTGGCGGAAGGCGAGGAGGAGATCGGCTCGCCGCACTTCGCGCAGGTGGTGCGCAGGCCGGACATCGCCCAGGCTTTGTCGAAGACGATGGGCGTCTTCATGCCCAGCGCCTCGCAAGGCGCGGACGGCAACGTCAACGTCTCCTTGGGCGCAAAGGGCGTGGTTGAATTGGAATTGATTTCGAGCGGCGAGAAATGGGGCCACGGCCCTTCCAAGGACGTCCACTCCGCCAACCGCGCCCGGCTCGACAGCCCGGCCTTCCACCTGGTGCAGGCGCTGAACACGCTCGTGAACGCGCAGGGCGATCCGGCCATCGACGGCTTTGCCGACAAGGCGCGGCCCATCTCGCCCGACGAGATGAAGATGATCGACTACGCCGCCCAGCACGACAGCGAGGCGAGCGCGAAGCAGCAGCTCGGCGTCCAGCGCTGGGCGCACGATGCCAACTGGCGCGATTCTCTGGCGCAGCTCGTCTCGCGGCCGACGGTGAACATCGAAGGACTGGTGGCGGGTTACACCGGGCCGGGCGGCAAGACGCTCTTGCCGCACAAGGCGGTGGCGAAGCTGGATTTGCGGCTCGTGCCCGACATGACCTTCAACGGCGCGGTGGCGGCGCTCAAGGCGCACTTGCAGAAGCGCGGGTTCGGCGACATCGAGGTTGCGGTGAGCGGCGGCTACGACCCCACTTCCACCTCGCCCAATTCGCCGCTGATCCAGAAGCAGGTGGCGACGTACAAGCTGTACGGCATCGACGCGCCCTTCTGGCCGCGCAACGCCGGCTCCTATCCGGGCTGGGTCTTCACCGCGCCGCCGATGAACCTGCCGGCCGGGCATTTCGGAATGGGCCACGGCAGCGGCGCGCATGCGCCGGACGAGTATTATTTGATTGAATCGACCAATCCCAAGCTGCGCGGGTACGACGACGCGGTCCGCTCGTTCGTCGATTATCTGTACGAGCTCGCGCGCTGACAGGAGCCCCGTCAAGCGGCCATCCTCGTTCGCGGCCGGGGTGGTTCGACGGAATTGTCGGAGAACCAGGCGCGGGCGACGCATTTGTCGGACGAATCGCGCCCGCCTTTGACCGAGCCTTCGCAGGCTGTGCGCACGCAGCCGCCGATGCCGCCCGCGTGGCCGGGCCGGTGTTCCGACAAATCCGGCGCCGCAAAGCTCGCCTCCGACGAAAACGTCGGCTTTGCGCGCTCGCTCGATCGGCGCTTCACGACTGACGGCGCAGTGCGGCGCGGTGGCACCCGGCTTGCTGTTGCTCCATGCCGTGCATGCGCCGCGAAACCTCCCCAAGCGAACGCTCGTCGTCATCGGCAACGGCATGGTCGGGCACAAGTTCCTCGAGCTGTTCCTCGAGGAGCCGCAGGCGTCGGACTGGGCGGTGGTCACGTTCTGCGAAGAACCGCGGCTCGCGTACGACCGGGTGAACCTGACGAGCTACTTCGCCGGCAAGTCGGAGAGCGATCTGGCGCTGGCGGAGCCCGGGCTCTACGAAGACGCCGGAGTCACCGTCTTGACCGGCGACCGCGCCGTCGCAATCGATCGAACTGCGAAGGTCGTCACTTCCGCCAAAGGCGCGGCGGTCCGCTACGACAAGCTCGTCCTCGCCACCGGATCTGCGCCGCTCGTTCCGCCCATCCCAGGCCGCGAATCGAAAGGGTGCTTCGTCTACCGCACCATCGACGACCTTCAGCGCATCCGCGCCTGGGCGCTCGAGGTGCGAACGGCGGTCGTGATTGGCGGCGGACTCCTCGGGCTGGAAGCGGCCAATGCGCTCTGCCACCTCGGCCTCGAAACCCACGTCGTCGAGCTTGCGCCGCGGCTTCTCTCCATGCAGGTGGACGACGAGGGCGGCCGGCTCCTGCGAGCGAAGATCGAGGCGCTCGGCGTCTCGGTGCACACGGGCAAGAAGACCGCGGAGATCGTCGCGCACGAAGGGCGAGTCGCGCAGCTTCGCTTCTCCGACGGTGGTGCGCTTCCAGCGGAGATGGTGGTGTTCTCCGCCGGCATCGTCGCTCGGGACGAGCTCGCGGTGGACTGCGGTCTTCCCGTCGGCGAGCGCGGCGGCATCGTGATCGACGAGCGCTGCCGCACGGCGGACCCGGACATCCTCGCCATCGGCGAATGCGCCAATTACCGCGGCCGCACCTACGGCCTCGTCGGGCCGGGCTACCAGATGGCCCGCACCGCGGTCTCGACGTTGACGAGCGGCGGCGACAGCCTCGGCATCTTCGACATGAGCACCAAGCTCAAGCTCATGGGCGTCGACGTCGCGAGCTTCGGCGACGCGCACGCGACCCGGCCCGGCTGCCGCACGGTGTCCTTCGCCGACTCCGGCGGCGGGGTCTACAAGAAGCTCGTCCTCAGCGCCGACGGGCAGCGGCTCCTCGGCGGCGTGCTGGTGGGCGACGCTTCGGGCTACGGCCACCTCCTCGGGCTTTGCCAGAACCAACTGCCGCTGCCGCCTGCGCCGGAGCAGCTCATCCTGCCGCGCGCTTCCGCGGACAACTGCACAGGCGCGGACACGGCGGGCGCGTTCGGAATCGCCGCGATGCCGGACGCGGCGACCATCTGCACCTGCCACAACGTCAACAAGGGCGCCCTCTGCACGGCCATCCGCTCGCAGCAGCTCTCGACGGTGGGCGCGATCAAGGCGGCAACCAAAGCCGGCAGCGGCTGCGGCTCCTGCACGCAGCTCTTGGGCGACCTGCTCGGCAGCGAGCTCGAGCGCGCCGGCAAGACGGTGACGAAGCACCTCTGCGAGCACTTCGCCCACTCGCGCCAGGAGCTCTACCACCTGGTCCGGCTGCACGGCATTCGCGGCTTCGACGAGCTTCTGCGCAGGTTCGGCCGCGGGATGGGCTGCGAGATCTGCAAGCCTGCCGTCGCTTCCATCCTTGCGTCGACCTGGAACGAGCACGTCTTGGACGACGAGCGGGCGCCCTTGCAGGACACGAACGATCGCTTTTTGGCCAACATCCAACGCGACGGCAGCTACTCCGTCGTCCCGCGCGTTCCGGCCGGCGAGATCACGCCCGAGCAGCTCGTCGCGCTGGGACAGACGGCGAAGAAGTTTGGGCTGTACTCGAAGATCACCGGCGCGCAGCGGGTGGACCTCTTCGGCGCGCGCCTCGAGCAGTTGCCGCAGATCTGGCGCGACCTCATCGCGGCGGGCTTCGAATCGGGTCACGCCTACGGCAAGGCGCTGCGGACGGTGAAGTCGTGTGTCGGCAGCACCTGGTGCCGGTTCGGCGTGCAGGACTCGGTCTCCTTGGCCATCCGGCTCGAGAATCGCTACAAGGGCCTGCGCGCTCCGCACAAGCTGAAGTCGGCCGTCTCCGGGTGCGCTCGCGAGTGCGCGGAGGCCCAGGGCAAGGACTTCGGCGTCATCGGGACCGAGAAGGGCTACAACCTCTATCTCTGCGGCAATGGCGGGATGAAGCCGCAGCACGCGCAGCTCTTCGCGACCGATCTCGACGAAGACACGCTCATCCGCTACCTCGACCGGTTCCTGATGTTCTACGTGCGCACCGCCGACCGGCTGCAGCGGACGGCTGCGTGGCTCAACAACCTCGAAGGCGGCATCGAGTATCTGCGCAAGGTGCTGGTCGATGATTCGCTCGGTATCTGCGCCTCGCTCGAGGCGGAGATGGCGCAGATCGTCGCGACCTACCAGTGCGAGTGGAAGGCGACGCTCGACGATCCGCGGAAGCTTTTGCGCTTCCGCACCTTCGTGAACAGCTCCGCCGCCGATCCGACGCTGGTCCAGATTCCGCAGCGTGCGCAGCACCGCCCTGCCAGCCGCGACGAAAAGCGCGCGCTCGCGCTCGAGGAGGCATGACGATGGCCCCGCCGTCCAACGGCCGCTTCACGGACGTCTGCGGGCTCGACGACGTCCTCGAAGGCACCGGCGTCTGCGCGCTCTTGGGCGGCCGGCAGATCGCCATCGTGCGCGCGCAGGGCGAGGTCTATGCCCTGGGAAACTTCGACCCCTTCAGCAAGGCCTTCGTGCTCTCTCGCGGCATCGTCGGCGACAGAGCGGGCATTCCGAAAATCGCCTCGCCCATGTTCAAGCAGAGCTTCGACCTGCGAACCGGCCAATGCCTCGACGATCCGAGCGTGAAGGTGCCGGCGTACGACGTCCGCGTAGAGGGGCGCCGCATCCTCGTCAACCCAACCCCGCGCTAGGAGCTTCCATGGAACATGAGACCGTCGCCGCCATCGCCAACGCAGCCCGAGCCAAGGCGGGCTTTCTCCGCCACAGCCCGCTGCGCTACCTGACGCTGTCGATGCTCGCGGGCGCCTACGTCGGCTTGGGCATCGTGCTCATCTTCGCCATCGGCGGGCCGCTGCAGTCCAGCGGATCGGCAGCGACCAAGGCGGTGATGGGCGTGTCGTTCGGGGTCGCGCTGACGCTCGTCATCTTCGCCGGGTCGGAGCTGTTCACCGGCAACAACCTGGTGATGACCGTGGGCGCGCTCTCGCGAACTGCGGGCGTGGGCGCGCTCGGGCGCGTGTTCGCGATGAGCTTCGCCGGAAACCTGTTTGGCTCGCTTCTTCTCGCCCTCGCGACCTCCGGTTCGGGAGTGATGACCAAAGGGCCCGGCCACGATTTCGTCCTCGCGGTCGCCGCTGCGAAGATGGCGGCGCCGCTCGGTGAGCTGTTCTTCCGCGCGCTCCTCTGCAACGTGCTCGTGTGCCTCGCGGTCTGGATGGCGATGCGCGCGAAAGAGGAGACCGCGCGGCTCGTCTTGATCTTCTGGTGCCTGTTCGCGTTCATCGGCGCCGGGTTCGAGCACAGCGTGGCCAACATGACCCTGCTCTCGCTCGCGCTGTTCGTCCCGCACGATCCGCACCTCGTCACCTGGCTCGGATTCGCCCGCAACCTGTGGGTGGTGACGGCGGGCAATGTCGCCGGCGGCGCGCTCTGCATCGCGCTCCCGTACTGGTACGTCGCGCAGGGGCAGAAGTCGCTGCTCGCCGCCCAGGCCGCGCCGTCGCGGATGCACGCAGCGGTCGTCGAACCCAAGGCGGCGGTCGCGGCGGCAGGATGACGCCGGCGCGCGTCGCGCTGTTCGAATCGAGGCTTTCGACGGAGATCGAGGCGCTCGTCCGCCGCGCCGGCATGGAGCCCGTCTGCGTGCCCGCGGTGCGCGAGGAGCGCCGGCCGCCGGGCAGCGAACTGTCGTCGCTCGTCGCTGCCGTCGCCGGCGAGGCGGCGCCGGTGTTCGTGTTCTTGACGGGGGTCGGGGTGGCGGCGCTGTTCGACGCGGCGCGCGCAGCCGGCTGCGAGGCGGAGCTGCGCGCGAGCATCGGGCGGTCGGTGTCGGTGTGCCGCGGTCCGAAGCCTGTGGCTGCCCTTCACAAGGAAGGCATCGCCGCGAGCGTGAAGGCGCGCTCGCCTTTCACCACCGCGGACCTCGTCGAGGCGCTCGCGCCACTCGAGTTGCAGAGGCGGCTCGTCGTGCTGCTCCACTACGGCGAGCGAAACGAGCCGCTGGTTTCGGCGCTGGAAAAGCGCGGTGCCCGGCTGCGCGAGCTCGTGCTCTACGAATGGGAATTGCCGGACGACATCGCGGCCGTCGAGCGCATCGTCGTCGATCTCGCAGAAGGCCGATTCGCCGCCGCGGCGTTCACTTCGCAGATCCAGGCGCGCAATCTCTTCGCCATCGCCGAGCGCATCGGGCAGAAGGCCGCGCTTGCGACTGCGCTGCGCAGCCGCACCGTCGTCGCCGCGGTCGGGCCCACCTGCGCGCGGGCGCTCTGCGATCTCGGCGTCGCACCGCAGGTGGTGCCGGCGGCGCCGAAGATGGGCCCGATGGTGTCGGCGCTCGCAGCACACCTCCTCCGGGAACGCGCGTGAACGGCTTCGTGTCCTTGGTCGGCGCTGGTCCCGGCGACCCCGAGCTGTTGACGGTGCGCGCGGTCCTGCGGCTGCGCGCCGCCGACTTCGTTTTCTACGACGCTCTCGTCGACCGGGCCGCGCTCGCTCACGCGCCGTCCGCGCGCTGGGCGTACGTCGGAAAGCGCGCCGGCAGACACTCCATCTCGCAGGACACCATCGAGCGGCTGATGATCCGGCGCGCGCTCCGTGGCGCCCGGGTGGTGCGGCTCAAGAGCGGCGACCCGTTCGTCTTTGGCAGGGGCGGCGAGGAGGCGCTTTCACTCGCGGCGGCGGGCGTACCGGTGGAAATCGTGCCCGGCGTTTCGGCGGCCGTCGCGGGGCCGGCATTGAGCGGAATCCCCGTCACCCATCGCGAGCTGTCGTCGGCATTCGTGGTGGTGTCCGGGCACGCGGAGGCGGCATACCGGCCGGTCCTGTCCTCGCTCGCGCCCGGGTCCGCCACGGTGGTGGTGCTGATGGGGCTGCGGACCCGCGCCAAAGTGGCGAAACTGCTGTTGGCGCGGCGCTGGCCTGCGGACACGCCGGCGGCGGTCATCCTCTCGGCGGCGACACGTGATTCGCGCACCTGGCGGGGCACGCTGAAAGGGCTCGGCGCATGCACACTGCCGGACGTGCAGCCGGACTCGCCGGGCCTGCTCGTCGTCGGCGCCACCGTCTCGGTCGCCGAGCGCCTTTCGCAACTGAGCGCGCCTGCCTTCGCCGCCGCGCGGCCTTGAGGCGCGTTCTCGCAGCAGGTATTGCAGGCGCTTCATGGACGCGAAGTTGCTCGCGCGCCTGTTCGAGGCGCCTCTCGAAGAGTTCGTGCAGGCGCGGAACGCGCTCGTGCGCGAATTGCGCGGCAAGGGGAAGGACGAGGAGGCGAAGGCAGTCGCGGGCGTGCGCAAGCCGTCGAAGGCGCTGTGGCTGGTGAACGACGTCGCCCGCCGCGAGCCCGCGCAGGTGAAGAGCTTGATTGCCGCGACCGCCCGGTTGCGCAAGGCGCAGGAGAAAGGCGCGAGCGGCGACGACCTACGAGAGGCGATGCGCGAGCAGCGGGAAGCCTTGAACGCACTGACCGCGGCTGCGGGCGATGCGTCGGTCGAGCGAAGGGTCCGCGATACGCTGCAGGCGGCGGCGATGTCACAGCCGGACGCGCTGCGGGAGGGCCGCATCGAGGAGGAGCTGCAGCCGGCGGGTTTCGATGCGGTGTTCGGGTTGGAGATTGCGCCGCGCGCGCATGCGCCGGCCGCGAAGCACGGCGGCGCGAAGGGCTCCGCGAACCACGAAGCCGCGCACGGCGGAACAGCACACGGACGGTCTCACGCGTCGGGCGGCGGCACGAAGACGGACGCGCCGGCGGCGAAGCGCGAAGCGGAAGCGAAGAAGCAACGCGAGCAGGAGCTGCGCGCCGCGCGCAAGGAAGCCGGCCGCCTCGCCGCACATGCGAAGAAGCTGGAGGCTGCAGCCGCACAGGCCGGCCGCGACGCCGCCAACGCGGACAAAGCCGCGGCCGATGCGCAGCGGGCAGCGGACAACGCGCGTGAACAGGCCACCGCCGCCGCCGCCGAAGCGCGCACCGCACGGAACCGGGCAACCGAAGCCGAGCTGCACGTGCAGCGTCTCGGCTGAACTTCAATCCCGTCGCCCTGCTGGATACCTCTAATCGAACGCGGATTGATTGAGCTTTTTGGTCGGCTGCCAATCGGCTTTGACTGGGCCCCGCCGAATCGTCCAGTGTGTTCGGACAATGGCCCTCGACAATCGCATCCGGTCGCCGAAAGAACGCCCGCTCTTCATCGCCGGCGTGGTCTTCTCCTCGATCGCCTGGCTGGCGCTCGTCGTCAGCATCATCGGCGCGGTCTACGGCGCAATCATCCTCGCGTTCGTGCTCGCGGCGCATGCGCTCTTTCTCGCGCACGTCCGTGGCAACGGCGTTCGGGTGTCGCAGGCGCAACTTCCCGAGCTCCACGAGCGATGCAAGCTGACCGCGCGCAAGCTAGGCCTCGAGGAAGTGCCGGAGGTGTATCTGCTCCAGGCGGGAGGCGCGTTGAACGCCTTCGCCACGAAGCTCCTCTCGCGGCGCGTCGTCATCATCTATTCCGATCTGGCTGACCAGTGTGACGATCCCCGGCAGCTCGATTTCGTGGTCGGTCACGAGATGGGCCATCTGGCCGCCGGCCATCTGCAGTGGCAGGGCTTCTTGCTCCCGTTCATGATGCTGCCGTGGTTCGGCAGCGCCTATAGCCGGGCCCGCGAATACACCTGCGATCGCGCCGGCCTCGAAGTGAGCGATGGGCTCGAACCGGCGCTGCGCGGCCTCGCGGTGCTGGCGGCCGGCGGCAAGCACGCACAGAAGGTCGATCTCGCGGCATTCATGGATCAACGCGCGGAGAGCGGCACGTTCTGGATGTCGGTGCTGGAGCTCTCCAGTTCGCATCCGTTCCTCTGCAAGCGTGCCGCGGCGCTGCAGGAGTTCACGCAGCCCGGCTCGGTCCGCGCCGTCCCGCGCAACATCCTCGCCTATCCGCTGGCGCCGTTGTTCGGATTTGCAGCCGCGGGAACGCAGGCGGGTTCGATGATCGTCGTCTTCGCCATGATCGGGATGATGGCGGCCATCGCGATCCCGAACTTCGTCAAGTTCCAGGAGCGCGCGAAGGCCGCGGCTGCCGCTGCGGCGCAGCAGCAGTCGCACCAACGGCAACAGCCGGACACGAGCACATCGAGTTTCGCGCGCTAGATTAAGCGCATGGGGTCGCCGTCCGTTACGCGCGGCTCCTCGCCACCGCCTCGCGCACGTCGTCGGCCGTCGGGTGCGCCTGATGAATCAACGAAAGAAGCGCTTTCACTGCCGAAGAGCGGTGCGGACCCGAATCGTGTGCGGAATTGCCGCCAGCTCGCGCAAGAGGTCGTCGTCGCAGGGGCGGTTGACGTCGTAGATGGCGTAGCCCAGGTCGCCGCGGGTATCGAGCACCTGCCGCTCGATGTTCATCCCCCGCCGCGCCAGTGCCGCGTTGACCGCGAGGAGCATGCCGGGGACGTTCTGGTGGATGTGGACGAGCCGGTGCGATTCGTCCGACTGCTCGAGCTGGCAGCCCGGGAAGTTGACGCTCATCGAAGTGGTTCCGGTCTGGAAGTATTCGACCAGCCGCGCCGAGACGAACTGGCCGATGTTGGACTGCGCTTCCTCGGTGGACCCGCCGATGTGCGGCGTCAAGATGACGTTCGGCAGACCCTGGAGTGGCGTCTGAAACGGACCTTTCGCCGCCGGCTCGTTGGGAAACACGTCGATGGCGGCGCCGGCCAGCCGGCCGGAGCGAAGGCTCTTCGCCAGCGCCTCGTGGTCGACGACGAAGCCGCGGCTCAAGTTGATGAAAGACGCGCCGGCCTTCATCCGCGCGAACTCCTCGGCGCCGAAGAGGTTGCGGTTGCGCGGCTTGCCGTCGACGTGGAGCGTGACCACGTCCGCCTGCTCGAGCAATTCGTCGAAGGTGACGCGCTTGGCGTTGCCGCGAGCCAGGACGTCGGTGACGTCGCTGAAGATGACCCGCATGCCCAGGTCTTCCGCCATGTCCGAGAGCTGCGAGCCGATGCGGCCGTAGCCGACGATGCCGAGCACGAGGCCGCGCACCTCGTGGCAACCCTTGGCGGTCTTGTTCCAGGTGCCGCCGTGCAATTCGGTCGAGGCGGCGAAGGTGCGGCGGAGCAGCATGATCACTTCGCCCAGCGCCAGCTCGGCGACCGAGCGGCTGTTCGAATGCGGGTCGTTGAAGACCGCGATGCCGGCTTTGGTGCAAGCCGGGCGGTCGATCTGATCGACCCCGATGCAGAACGCGCCCACCGCGAGCAGATCGGGAGCCGCCTCGAGCGCGGCCTTGGTGACGTTGGTCTTCGAGCGGATGCCGAGCAGCGAAACGCCGCGCAGCTTGTCCGAGAGCTGCGCTTCGGACAGCGCCCCCGGCAGCGACTCCACCTCGAACCCCGCGCGGCGCAGGTTGCCTTCGGCGACGCCGCTGATGTTCTCGACGAGCAGGGCTTTCAAAGGTGAACCTCCTCGGGACGGGGTTGCCGCCGCCTCTCGCGAGCTTGTAGCGCGAGCGAAGGTCGGATGCACGGCGAACGGCTTGCATGCGCTCGGACCGGCGCGCATCATCGCCGCCATGCGCAAGTGCTGGCCGCTCCTCTTGTCTTTCGCCTGCGCGGTCGGGCAGTGGGAGAGCGTGCCCGCCGAGCATCCGCCGACGCAGTACGAGCTGTCCTTCTTGCGGGTGACGGTGCTCGGCCCGCCCGAGCTGGCCGATGCGATGGCGCGGGAAGGTTTCAAGGTGGTGAACCACCCGGCTTACAAGGAAGACTTGGAGCTGAAATATGGCCACGGCGTCGCCACGCTGCGGTCGGACGGATACTTCGTCGACGAAATTCGCGGCGATGATTTGGATCAGATCGCCTATCGATTCGCGCGGTCGAAGCGCGTGAAGGACTTCATTGTCATGAGCGGCACCGTCCAGCAGCGCGAGAACCCTGCTGGGATGTAGCGGCGGCGCGCGGCCGCTCACGCCAAGAGCGGCTTGAACAGCTCGACGCGCGCAATCTCCCGCGCGGTCTTCAGCACCTGGCGTTCAGTCGATGTGTCGAGGGCGAAGTCCTTGCGCAGCGCGGTCAACAGCGCGTTCCCGCGATGTCCGCGCAGGAGCGCCCGCAGGATGGCCACCCCCGCGTCGTCGAGCGCCGTGTCCACCGCCGACGACTCCCAAGCGGCGCGCAGCCAGGAGACGATGGCTTCGTCGGCGTCGACGCCCGGGTGCACCTTTTGGATCCAATCGGCGATGGCAGCTTTGTTCGGAAAGGTGAGGAGAAGCGCGAGCAGGAGGCGCGCGCCGTCGTCGACGAGCGCGTTCCAATCGATCGAGCGATGCAGGACGAGTCCCCGGCGCACGGCGGGCAATGCGTCCACCCAAACGCCGTGGCGCTTGCGCAGATCGCCGAGCACGCCCGAGAGCATGCTTTCGCGCTCGAGCCAGTCCCACTGATCGAGGGTGTGCGCGGCAGCGGACCAGGCGTCGCTCGACCGCAGCACCTCGCCCAGGTAGTCGCCGGCCGCTGCGGGATTCGTCTGTCGGAGAAGCTCGAGCATCTTGGTGCGCTTGCGGTAGGCGAGCGGAACTTCGGGGCCGTACGGCGGCGGCCGCACGATGCGCGTGGCGAGGCCGGGCGCATCGTATTTGTACTGGACGAGCCCGCGCTGCGCTTCCAGCGTGCGCGCCACCAGCACGATGGTGGGCCGCCCGAGGTGCCACACCCGATGCGCGGACGAAGGCCCGGGAATCAATGGAGCAACCATTCCCGGCCGGAGCAGCTCGGCCTGGTGGAGCGCGAGCCTGCCGGCGAGGACCCCGGCGCCGGGGGCGGTGTCGGTGTCGAAGCGGAAGAGGCAGTGAAGACTGTCGCCGCGGAGGTTCACGAATGCGCCGGCAAAGCCGTGGTCGTGGATGAACAGGTCGGGAGTCGCGTAGACGTAGAGATTCAAGACGAAGCCGTCGCCGCGGTGGACGGTGAACGCCGCCGGGCCCGCGTCGCCGAACGGATTGCACTCCTCGGGCAACTCGGACGTGGAGAGCGTCCAGGCAGCAATCGCCGCTTCGTCCGCCTCGATGGGCACGCGCTCGAGCGCGCGAACGGCAACGGAGGTGAAGGCGGCGATGCGGCCAGAGGCCTTGCGCCACCCTTCGTCGATTGCCCTCGCCAGCCGCGCGATCTGCTTGCGCATGGAAGCGGCAGTCTCTCCCTTCGGGCGGCGGTTGAAAAGCTATACTCGCGCGCATGCTTCTCGAAGGCGCCCTCGCTGCCCGCGCGTGCGACGCGATCGAGGCCATCGCCGCCGATCTCCGGGCGCGGAGCGAGCTCGAAGACGCCTCGCTTGCGCAAGGTCACGCAGGCGTCGCGCTCTTTTTTCACGCGCTCGGAGACAGCGAGTCGGCCGGCTTCCATCTGGAGCGCGCGATCGCTTCGCTGGACGAATTGGATGCGTCCTTGTTTCGCGGCATCGCCGGGGTGGCCTTCGCGGTCGAGCAGATCCGGGGCGGTGACCTGAACGCCTCCATCGACGAAGCGCTGCTGGAAATCGCGGACGGTTTGCCGACGCACGATCTGGTCGAGGGGCTGACCGGCATTGGCGTCTATGCGCTCGAGCGCGGCGCCGGCGGAGCCGAGCTGTTGAAAAAGGTCGTCCTCCTGCTCGAGCGGCGCGCGGTGGATGGCGCCGCCTGGCTGGGCGAGCCGGCGCTGCTGGCGGAGGGCGAGCGGCCTGTCGGAGACGGTTACTACAACCTCGGCGTCGCCCACGGCATCGCGGGCGTCCAGGCCTTTCTCGGCTTTGCCGGACGGACGGTGCCAGAGGCGCGCGAGCTTCAGCGTCGCTCGCGGACGTGGATGCGGCAGCACCGTGCGCCGGGGTTTCCGGCCTATCCGTGCCTGGTCGGCGTGGACGATCCGCGAAACCGGCAACTGCGGTCCGGCTGGTGCCACGGCGATCCCGGACTCGCCGCGGCGTGGTTTTCGGCGGCAAAGGCGGCCGGCGACGAGGCTTGGGCAGAGGAGGCACTTCAGATTGCACGCGCGCTCGCGGGACGGTCTTCGCAAGAGCTGGGCGTGACCGACGCGGGCCTCTGCCACGGCGCCGCCGGCCTCGCCCATCTCTTCCTGCGCCTGCAGCGCCGGACCGGCGAGTCAGTGTTCGCGCAGGAGTCGGCGATTTGGTTTGGGCGGACGCTGGAGCTTCGCCGTCGCGAAGGCGGCGTGGGCGGCTTCGTCGCGGCCGGGGCGAACGGCGACTCTGCCGATCCGGGGTTCCTCGCCGGCGCCGCCGGGATCGGGCTCGCCCTCCTCGCCGCGGTCGGTCGAGCAGAACCGGCCTGGGATCGCGTCCTCTTGGTGTCGCACTATGGCTGACGGTTTCGCGGCGTCCGGGTTCTTCGTGCTCCGTACGCCGCTCTTGCCGTACTCGACCTTCACCGAGCTGGCCGGGACGGCAGAGGAAGTGCGCGAAAACCTCCGCGCGCTCTTGTCCCGGGCCGATGTCCGCGAAGCGCTCTTCGTCGCCTCGCCGAGCCTGTCCGAGCGGCTGCCGGTCTGGTTGGAAGCACCCCGGTCGGAGGCGGGCCTCAAGGTGGAACGGGCGCTCGTCAAATACGTGCAGCGAATGGCCGCGCGGCCGACCCCGTTCGGGCTCTTTGCCGGTTGTTCGTCAGGCGTGATCGGCGATGCAGACGTGCTCCGGGTCGAGAGCGCCACCAAGCGCTACACGCGGCTCGACATGCACTACCTCTGCGCGCTCGCCGACGCGCTCTCCGCCGATCCGGAGGTGCAGAGAACGCTGCGGTTCCGGCCGAGCTCGAGCCTGTGCGGATTGCCGCGACGGCCGCGGTACGTCGAGGGCCGGATCGAAGGTCCGGAGCGCTTGCGCAGCCTGCATCTGGTCGGCCTCGCGGCCACGAGCTACCTGAACGAAACCATCGAACGCGCGCGAGCCGGAGCCACGCTCGACGACCTGGTGGACGCACTCGTGTCCCCCGAAGTATCGCGCGAGAACGCTCTCGCCTACGTGCTGGCGCTGGTCGAAAGCCAGGTGCTGATCTCCGAGCTGGAGCCGTTCGTCACCGGGCCGGAACCGCTCTCGGCGCTGATCGACGCGCTTTCGGCCGTGCCGTCGCATCGGAAGGTGCTCTCGGCCGTGCGCGACGAGCTCGCCGGCATCGATGCGAACGGCGTCGGAACCGCGCCTGCGAAGTACGCGCACATCGCAGACCAGCTCGCCACGCTGCCCGCGCCGGTCGAGCTGCCGCGCCTCTATCAAGTGGACCTCTTCCGCCCTGCCCCGCGCGCCTCGCTCGGCCCGCGCACCATGGCAGCGCTGGAGAAGGCCGTTTCGCTCCTCGCGCGAGTGGCTCCGGCGTCCGCCGAAGACCCCGCACTGCGGTCTTTTCGCGAGGCATTTTCCGCCCGCTACGAGGAGCGCGAAGTGCCGCTCCTCGACGCGCTCGACGACGACGTCGGGGTGGGCTTCGGCGCGTCGTCGGAGCTTGCCAGCGAGCCTTCGCCCATCCTCGAGGGCCTCGATTTTCCCGCGCCGGATGCCGCCCCCGCGCGTTTCGGAAAGCGCGAGGAGGTGTTGCTGCGCCTTCTGCAACGGAGCCCCGAGGTGCTCGATCTTCGCGAGCCGGACATCGAACAGCTTGCCAAGGCTGGCGCTGGCGCGACGCTGCCGGATGCGTTCGCGGCGGTGGCCACCTTGGGCGGGGACGGAACGGTGCTCTTGCACGCGGTGACCGGTCCTTCCGGCGCGCTCTTGTTCGGGCGCTTCTGTCATGGCGACGAGCTGCTGCTCGAACAAGTGCGCGCGCATCTCGTAGCGGAAGAGCGCCTCCAGCCCGATGCGGTGTTCGCCGAGATCGTCCACCTGCCCCAAGGGCGCTCCGGCAACATCCTCTGCCGCCCGCGCTTGCGCGGTTACGAGATCCCTTGGCTGGGCCGATCGGGCGCGCCCAGCGACCGGCAACTCGCCACAAGCGATCTGCTGGTCTCGGTGCGCTCCGGACGCGTGGTCCTGCGCTCGCGATCGCTTGGGAAGGAAGTCGTTCCCCGGCTGACCACCGCGCACAACTTCGCCGCTGCGGATGCGCCGCTCTACCGCTTCCTCTGCTCGCTGCAGTCGCAGGACGGCACCGGTTTCAACTGGGACTTCGGCGTCCTCAACGCGCTCGATGCGCTGCCGCGGGTCCAATGCGGGATGGTCGTCCTCTCGCCGCGGCGGTGGCGGCTGCGCGAGCCGGAGCTTCCCGGAGCGGACGATTGGCTCGCCTGGGCCAAGGCGCTGCGCGAACGGCTCCGGCTTCCGCGGGTGGTGCTCTTCGCCGAATTCGACAACCGCCTGCCGGTGGACTTCGACAATCCGCTCAGCGTCGAGGCGTTCTGCCAGCTCGCCAAAGGACGCAAAGAAGCGGTGCTGCTCGAATCGTTTCCGGGCGCAGTCATCGACTCGCCGGACGGCGTCCTCGCGCACGAGCTGGTGGTTCCGTTCGTCAAGCTGCGCGCTCCACCCACGGACGATGCTCCCCCGCGCGCCACGTCTGGGTCATCGCCGCTTGCACCGTCCGACGGGCCGCCGACCTCCGCGTCCAGGTCATCGCCGGATGCGCGGTCCGGCGCGCCTCTGGCACGCTCGTTCCCGCCCGGGTCGCGCTGGCTCTACTGGAAGGCGTACACCGGCGTCGCCGCCGCGGACGAAGCGCTGGTCGCGCTCGCGCCGGTCCTGAAAGCGCAGCGCTTCTTCTTCGTCCGCTATTCCGATCCGGATTTCCACCTCCGCATCCGCGTCGAGGGAGAGCCGCGGCGCCTCCTCGGCGAAGTGCTGCCGGCGCTGGAGGCCGCCATCGAACCGCTGCGCCGCGACGGCCGCGTGTGGAGGACGCAGCTCGACACCTACGAGCGCGAAATCGAGCGATACGGCGGCGATCGGGGCATCGAGGTGGCCGAGCGCCTCTTCTGCGCCGACAGCCAGGCCGCACTCTCGCTCGTCGAGCTCCTGCACGGTGAGGACGCGGCCGAGGCGCGCTGGCAGCTTTGCCTCTTGGCCATCGACGGCCTCTTCGATGCGCTCGGCTTCGACAGCGAAGAGCGCCTCGCCATCCTCCGCGGAATGCGCGCTCGTTTCGCGGCAGAGTTTCGCGTCGACCCATCGTTCGAACGGCAGCTCGACAAACGCTATCGATCCGCGGCCAAGGAAATCGCCGCGCTCTTCGCGGGAAAATCGTTCGTAGACGCGCGCGCCATCGTTGCCCGGCGGTCGGACGACGTCCGGCCGATCGGCGCCGAGCTGAGACGTTTGCAGGAAGGCAGTCTTCTGGCTCTGCCAGTCCGAAACCTGGCCCCGAGCTATGTTCACATGTGCGCGAATCGCCTGCTGAGGTCGGCAGCCAGAGCGCAGGAGCTGGTGCTTTACGACTTTCTCGCCCGCTTCCACCAATCGGCGCTCGCCCGTGCCGCGCGCTGAGGCGACGAGCGCCCGCCCGGACCTTGCGGCACCGATCTGCCGGGGCTAGCGTCAATGCGCGCTCTAGGGCGCACAACAAAGGAGCACGCAGTGAACGAGACCCAGAAGCCGGTGGAGAAGGAATTGAAGCCGCTCGTGATTGGCAAGGAGACCATCAAGCGGCTCAAGGCGCGCTCGGCCATCAAGGCCGCCAACACGCAGACCAGCGTTTGTTCGATGTGCACTCCGTGATCGTCGAGGACAGGCGGGCAACGCTCGCATGTTCGTGATCGTCGCACGCGGGAAAGCCCGGGCCCTCTGCCTTGGGCGCGGGCTTCCCCGAGGAGAAGCGCGGTGACGCCGTTCGCCGCCGGCCAGCACGAGCCGAAGCGCTTCGTCAAGGGCACCCACCGCACGCGCTCTCCCAAAGAAACGCTCGCCGCATACCGCCCATTGATGCAGCGCTTGGGCATCACCCGGCTCGCCAACGTCACCGGCCTCGATTCGATTGGCATTCCCGTCTACATGGCCATCCGCCCCGCCTCGCGGGTGCTCTCCGTCTCGCAGGGGAAGGGGCTCGACAAGGATGCGGCTGCCGCATCGGCGCTGATGGAGTCGATCGAGCTGTGGCATGCGGAGCGGCTGGCGTTGCCGATGCGGTTCGAATCGCACCAGGCGCTCTTGCGCTCGCGCGAGCCGGTGGTGATGGCGCTCGACGATCTGCCGCGGCTGCCGGGCGATGCGCCGCCGCGGGATCGGCCGCTCCTCTGGGTGCGCGGTCAGGACCTCTTCAGCGGCGAGCCGATCTGGGTTCCGGAGGAGTCGATTGGCGCCAACATGGTGTTGCCGCAGGGACAGCGGCCAATCTTCCTGCGCGGCGGCAACGGTCTCGCGTCCGGCAACCACCTGCTCGAGGCGACCGTGCACGCGCTCTCTGAGGCGGTGGAGCGCGATGCGGTAACGCTCTGGTATCTCGACGACGACGCGGACCGCACCAAGGCGACGCAGCTCGATCTGGCGACCGTGGACGATGCTGCCTGCAAGGCCTGCATCGAAAGGCTCCGCGCTGCCGAGGTGCACTGCGCGGCTTGGGACGCGACTTCCGACCTGGGGATTCCTGCGTATGTCTGCACCATCTTCGACGAGCCGGGCATGCACGCGGTGGGCGCGTTTTCCGGCTATGGCGCGCATCTTTCGCCTTCGATTGCGCTCTTGCGCGCGCTGACCGAGGCGGTGCAGAGCCGGCTGACGCAGATCAGCGGCGGCCGCGACGACATGCTCCCTTCGAGCTACCAGCGCGGCCGCGACGAAGCGCTTCTCAAAGCCATTCACGACGAGGCGTTCGATCCGCCGCCGGTGCTCGATTTCCGGCAGCGCCAGTCGCTCTCGACCGACAGCTTCGAAGGCGATCTGGCGGCCATCTTGGAGAGGCTTTCCAAAGCTTCGCTGCGCGAAGCCATCGCGGTCGATCTGTCCCGGCCCGAGGTCGGCGTTCCGGTGGTGAAGGTGGTGGTGCCGGGGCTCGCCGCCTATCACGGCCATCCGCACGCGCCCGGATCGCGCGAGCGTGCGCGCGCGGAGGCGGTTTCGCAGTGACTGTCTTCGCCTTTCTCGGCCCGACCCTGCCCGCGGCTCGAGCGCGCGAGATTCTCGAGGTGGAAGTGCTGCCGCCTGCGCGCGCCGGCGACCTCTGCGCGCTCTTGCATGGCGAGCGCAAGGTCTCCGCGGTCGCCCTGGTGGACGGGCTCTTTCAACAGACGCCCGCCATCTGGCACAAGGAGATCCTCTTCGCGCTCTCTCGCGGAATTTCCGTCTACGGCAGCTCCAGCATGGGCGCCTTGCGTGCCGCCGAGCTGCACGCCTTCGGGATGATTGGCGTCGGCCGCGTCTTCGAGGCTTATCTGTCCCTTGCCTACGAGGACGACGACGAAGTGGCGGTGGTGCACGGCGAGGGCGAGCACGGGTTCGTCCCGCTCTCCGACCCGATGGTGAACCTTCGCCATGGCCTTGCGGCCGCGCGAGAGGCGAACGTCATCGCCGCCGCAACCGAGGAGGTTCTTTCGGCGCTGGCGAAGTCTTGGTTCTACCCGGATCGGTCGTGGCGGCGCATCTTCGCCGAAGCGGCCGCGCACGGTGTGCCCGCCGTCGAGGTTGCCGCTCTGCGCGGCTTCGTCGAGACGACGAAACCGGACCGCAAACGCGACGACGCCGTCCTGCTCTTCGAGCGCATCGCCCGCGACCAGCGCGACGGCTTCGCCCGCGAAAGAGTTTCCTTCGACTTCGAGCCGACCAAATATTGGGAGGCCTTGGTGGCGGCCGTCGTGCCACCAAAGCTCCCGCGCTGACGGCCAGTCGTCAGTCGCTGACGATGCCGGTCGTCAGTCGCCGCGCTGCCGGCGGCGGTCGTCAGTCGCCCAGATCTTCGATCCCCGCCGCGAACCAGGCGCCGCCGAGGTTGCGGATGAGCAGCACCGGGCTTGCGCAGCCCGCGGTCGGCGCGGGCGAGAGCACGTCGTTGATGACGAAATCGCCGTTCGGCTGCAGCGGCACGCCGGCGGGGTCCGTGCTCCGCAGCGTGAAAGGCGCGGTCGCCTCGCAGATCAAGGTAGCGAAGACGCTCTGGTTGGCGTTGGTTCCAATCGCGTTGCCGCCGGCGAGGAGCAGCCCCTTTCCGCGAACGCTGATGCTGCCGTTGAACGACACCCGCGCCTGCAGATCGGAGATGCGCCAGATCTGTCCGGGCGGCTGTACGCCGCGCACGATGTTGCGGTTGACCACTTCCGCCGTCGTGGCGGTGCCCACCCCCGAAGAGACCGGGATGACGCCGATGCCGCCCCTGAACCGGACCGCCGTGTCGTCGGCAGCCGTGGGACGGACCATCGCCGCGCAGAGCACGAATGCAATCAATGCGTTCTTCATGTGGGCCCCTTTTCGGGTTGCTTCGGGAGGCTTGCGCGGCCGACCCTAGTCCTTCGGCGGTGCAGATCAACCGCGCGCCGCCGCGGCAATTGCACTGGGCGTGCAATGCGCCGCCGCCAGTGGAACGCGACATCTCAGACGATTTTCGACAGGTCTCAGACGATTTCTCGGCGTCAACCCAAGAGCGCCAGCAAGTCTCCCGCCTGCACGCTGGACTTCAGCACAGGCACCACCTCCTGCACCGATGCGGCCCGCGGCGAGCGAACCACCATCTCCATCTTCATCGCTTCCAGCGTGATCAACGGCGCGCCGGCGGCCACCTTGTCGCCGGCCTTCACGTGCACGCCGATGACCGTCCCCGGCATCGACGCGCCGACGTGCTTGGGATTGTCGCGCTCGGCCTTGCGGCTGCCCTGCGTCTTGGAAGCGCGCGAGCGGTCGCGCACCTCCACCTGCCGCGGATGGCCGTTCAAGGAGAAGTAGACGGTGACGCAGCCTTCGTCGTCCGGATCGCCCAGCGCGTCCAAGGTGATGACGAGCGTCTTGCCCGGCTCGAGCTCGACATTGATCTCCTGGTTCAATTCGATTCCGTAGAAATACGCGGGCGTCTCCAAAATGGAGATGTCCTCGAACTTCGCCTGCTGCTGGAAGTAATCGTCGAGAACGCGCGGATAGAGCGCCGCGCTGACCGCCTCGTGCCGCGCGATGGGCCGCCCATGCTTCTTCGAAAGATCCTCGGCGAGCTGGTCCAGATCGACCGGCGGCATGCCGTCGCTCGGCTTGCCCTTCAAGACCGGCATGCCTTTCAAGACCGCCGCCTGGATGTCCTTGGGAAACCCTCCCGGCGGCTGCCCCAAGCGGCCTTCGAAATACCCGGTGACGCTGGAGGGAAAGTCGAGCCGCGGCGCTTCTTGCAAAAGCTTCTCACGAGTGCGAGCAACGGTGTCGGCAAAGTCGTCGCAATGGACGAAGAGATCGCTCTTCAAAAGAAAGATGGCGAAGTCACCCACCATCTTCGACGACGGCGTCACTTTGGGAATGTCGCCGATCAATTGATTGACCACCGCGAACGACTCCTTGACGTCGTTCCAGCGGTGCAAGAGGCCCATCTCCGCTACCTGCGGCCGCAGGTTTGAATACTGGCCGCCGGGAATTTCGTGGAAGTACACCTCGGTGGTCGAGCTCTTCAGGCCCGATTCGAACGGTTTGTACGCATCGCGCACGTCCTCCCAGTAATCGACCAGCGGCTGCAGCCGCTTGTTCGTCAACCCCGTGTCGCGCTTGTGCTCCCGGAGCGCGGCGATCAAGGCGTTCAAGGACGGCTGGCTGGTGAGGCCGGCCATCGACGCGAGCGCGCCGTCGACAATGTGGACTCCGTGCTCGATGGCGACCAAGAGCGCCGCGACGCCGTTGCCGCTCGTGTCGTGCATGTGGAGATGGATGGGAATCTTCACCGTGTCCTTCAGCTTGTCGACCAGCAGTCCGGCAGCGCGCGGCCTGAGCAGGCCCGCCATGTCCTTGATGCAGAGGAAGTGAGCGCCCAGGTCCTCGATGCGCCGGGCCAGGTCCGCGTAATAATCGAGATTGAATTTGGGCCGGTGCGGATTCTGGACGTCGCCCGTGTAGCACATGGCCACTTCGCAGACCTTGCCGGTCTTCTGCACGTGCTCGATGGAGAGCTTCATGCTTTCCAAGTCGTTCAAGGAATCGAAGATGCGGAAGACGTCCACCCCCGCTTCCGCCGCCTCCTCGATGAAGGCTGCAACCACGTTGTCCGCATAGCTCGTGTAGCCGACCGCGTTGGCCCCGCGGAGCAGCATCTGGAGCAACAGGTTCGGCGCTGCAGCCTTCAGCTTGCGCAGCCGTTGCCAGGGGTCTTCGTTCAAGAAGCGATAGGCGGTGTCGAAGGTCGCCCCGCCCCAGCATTCGAGCGAGAACAGCTCCGGCGCGAGGTGCGCGGTCAAAGGGGCAATCGCGAGGATGTCGATGGTGCGCATGCGGGTCGCGAGCAGGCTCTGGTGCGCATCGCGCATGGTGGTGTCGGTGAGGAGCGGCCTCGTTTGCTGTAGCACCCAATCGGCCAATCCTTTGGGGCCTCGCTCGGCGAGGATCTGCGCGGTGCCGTTCGGCGGCGGCCCGTGGGGCACGGCCGGCAGCCGCGGCCGCACCAGCTTCGAAGGCGAAAGGCGATCCGCCTTTTTGATGGTCGGGTGCCCGTTCACCACCACTTCCGCCAGGTACTGCAAAAGCTTGGTCGCGCGGTCGCGCTTGGGCGCGAAGCTGAAGAGCGCGGGAGTCTCGTCGAGGAAGGCGGTGGTCACCTGCCCCGCTTTGAAGGTCTCGTTCTCGAGCACGTTCTCGAGGAAGGCGATGTTGGTCTTGACCCCGCGGACGCGGAACTCGCGCAGCGCCCGCTGCTCCTTCATCACCGCGTGCGGAAAGGTGTCGGCGAAGGCGATCACCTTGACCAGGAGCGAGTCGTAGTACGGCGAGACGTGCGCGCCGGTGTAGCCGTTGCCGGCGTCCAAGCGGATGCCGAAGCCCGTGCCGGTGCGCCAGGTGTGGATGGTGCCGCTGTCGGGCAGGAAGTTGTTGGCCGGGTCTTCGGTGGTGACGCGGCATTGGACGGCGAAGCCGCGCGGCACGATCTGATCCTGCGGGGGAACGCCCACTTCCGGCGAATCCAACCGATTGCCTTCGGCGATGCGGATCTGCGCTTGCACCAGATCGATGCCCGTCACCTGCTCGGTGACGGTGTGCTCGACCTGCAAGCGCGCGTTGACCTCGATGAAATAATGCTGCCCGCCGCGCGGATCTTCGCTGGCGTCCACCAGGAATTCGACCGTGCCGGCGTTGGTGTAGCCGGAAGCGCGCGCGAGCCTCAGCGCATCCTCGCAGATGCGGTCGCGCACGTTGCGCGACAGATTCGGTGCGGGGGCGATCTCGATCACCTTCTGGTGACGGCGCTGGACCGAGCAATCGCGCTCGCCCAGGTGGACCAGGTTTCCGTGCAGATCGCCCAGGATCTGCACCTCGATGTGCCGCACCCGCCCGAGATACCTTTCCAGGAACACGGCCTCGCTGCCGAAGGCGGCCTTGGACTCCGACCGCGCTTGCGCGATGGCTTCCTCGAGCTTCGCCGCCTCGCGGACGACCCGCATGCCGCGCCCGCCGCCGCCGTTCGCGGCCTTGACCAGGACCGCCGCCCCGCGGTTCTCCGCGAAGAAGGCCCGCGCGCGCTCCAGCACTTCGGCCGCGGGTCCGTCGAGGGTGATGCCGGGGACGACCGGAACTCCCGCCGTCACCGCGCAGTTCTTCGCCTGAACCTTGTCGCCCATCAGCGCCACGACCTCCGGGGTGGGGCCGACGAAGCGCACCCCGCGCTCCTTGCAAGCGCGGGCGAAGGCGGGGTTTTCGGAGAGAAAGCCGTACCCGGGATGGATGGCGTCCGCGCCCGCACTTTCCGCGACGTCGAGAATTTCGTCGATGCCCAGGTACGCCTCGACCGGGCGCTTCCCGCGGCCCACCACGTACGCTTCGTCAGCCTTGTGGCGGTGCTCGTGGAGGCGGTCCTCGTCCGAATAGATGGCGACGGTGCGGATGCCGAGCTCGTTGCAGGCGCGAAAGACGCGGATGGCGATTTCGCCGCGGTTCGCGCAGAGGAGCTTTTGGATGGGGCCTCGGGGCATGCCGGGCATCGTATCCGCTTTCACGGTAGTCTCGGCCGGTTGCATCCGAAGGAGAGAACGATGCGGAACATCATCTCGGCGATCGTGTGCTCAGTCATCGTCTGCGGCTGCGGGTCGGCGTCTGCGCCCGCAGGCCCGGGAGCGGCGGCGGCTGGCAAGAGCTTCTCGTACGACGCGCCACAGGCCCCGACTGCGGATGAAGCGGCCGCGGCTGCGGGTGTGCAAAGCGCGTTCTCGGCGAATCCTTCCGATGCGGCGGCGGCCGTGGTCGCCTTGCTGCAGAAGCTTTCTACCGACGCGAGCGGCTTCGCGCTGCCGGCGCCGGTCGGAAACCTGCCGGCGCTTTCGAGCGCGGCATGCGTGACCACGAACGGCAACACCTTCACCTTCAACAACTGCTCGGTCACCGAGGGCGCGGTCACGGTCACCGTCAACGGCAGCCTGACCGCGAGCCAGGCCGGCGCAAGCTGGGACGTCACCGCGGACGTTCAAGGAGCGCGCGCCGCGGCCACCTACTCCATCGCCACGCACGACGTGGGCAATTTCACCGGCAGCGAAGGCCATGTCAGCGGTCAGGCCGGGTCGGACATCAGCGGCACGGTCGCGGTCAACGGGCAGACCGTCTCCACCTTCGCGCTCGCAACCTCGGTTGCGCTCGACCTCGGCTACCAGCTCACGCCGCCGTGCGTGACCTCGGGAACGCTGGAGGCAAAGCTCGTCTGGACGCAGCGGCCGGCGGGCGTGACGGTGGCGGACAAGGGCGTCAAGATTGCGTGGACCGGCTGCGGCGCCTTCCAGGTGTCGCACTCGCGGTAGCCGCACCTCCATCCGGCACGTCACGGCAGAGGTGGCGCAGCGGAAAGCCGCTGGACTGAAAGCCAGGTCCGCAACTGGCGCTCGCAGCGTTTCGCGATGTGCGATGGTTCGCTGCATGGATAGAGAGGCATTGGAGGCGGCGTACGCGGGGGCGGTGCGGTTCCTCGAAAGCGTCGACTCGCGGCCGGTCGGGGCCAGGGCGGACGCGGCTGCGATGCGAGAGGTCTTCGGCGGAGCGTTTCCCGAAGAAGGCGAGCCGGCCGCGCATTTGGTGGAGCGGCTCGCGCGCGACGCAGATCCCGGCATCGTCGCCACTGCGGGCCCGCGCTTCTTCGGCTTCGTCATCGGCGGCAGCTTGCCCGCGGCGGTGGGGGCGGACTGGCTGACCACCGCCTGGGACCAGAACGCCGGGCTGTTCGTGCTCTCGCCGGCAGCGGCCATCGCCGAAGAGACGGTCTGCCTCTGGTTGACCGACCTGTTCGGCCTTCCTCGAGGCACCAGCCTGGGCATGGTCACGGGCGGCCAGATGGCCAACACCACCTGCCTCGCCGCGGCCCGGCATCACGTCCTCGCGCAGGTTGGTTGGGACGTGGAAGCGCAAGGCTTGCAAGGCGCGCCGCGCGTCACCGTCCTCGCCGGAGAGCAAGCACACGTCACCATCTACGGGGCGCTGCGGCTGCTCGGCTTCGGCGATGCGTCGGTGGTGAAGGTCGCCGCGGACAGCCAGGGGCGGATGCAGGCGGCGGCGCTGCGAACGGCGCTCGCGAAGGTGGAAGGCCCCGCCATCATTTGCGCGCAGGCGGGCGAGGTGAACACCGGCGCCTTCGATCCGTTCGCCGAAATCGTCGATGCTGCGCGGTCGCGAGAAAACGTCTGGGTGCACGTCGACGGCGCGTTCGGGCTCTGGGCGGCAGGCGCTGCGAAGCTTCGCCACCTGACCGAAGGATTGACCGGCGCGGACTCCTGGGCCACCGACGCGCACAAGTGGCTGAACGTCCCCTACGACAGCGGCCTCGCCTTCGTCCGCCACGCTGCATCGCACCGCGCAGCGATGGCGCGCACCGCCGCGTACCTGCAGCAGGCCACCGTCGACCGCGACAACTTCGCCTGGACGCCGGAGTTCTCCCGCCGCGCCCGCGGCTTCACCGCCTACGCAGCGCTGCGCTTCCTCGGCCGCAAGGGATTGGTCGAACGCATCGAGCGCTCCTGCGCGCAGGCAAGGCTGTTCGCGGAGCTGCTCTCCGCCGAGCCGGGAGTGCGGGTGGTCAACGAGGTGGTCTTGAACCAGGTGCTGGTCGACTTCCAGCGGGAGGGAAAGCCGGAGTGGACGCGCGAAGTGATCGCCCGGGTGCAGCGCGACGGCACCTGCTGGCTCTCCGGCACGGTCTTCCGGGGCCAATCGTTGATGCGCATTTCCGTCTCCAGCTTCGCCACCACCGAAGAGGACGTCCGCAAGAGCGCCACCGCCATCCTCGCCGCGCACCGTGGCGGCTGAGCCACCGCGAGGCTGAGCGTCACCCACCACGGGCGGTCAGCGCCGGTGTCAGCCGGCTGCGCTATGGTGCGCCGCCATGATGCTGCTGATCGCGATTCTGCTGGCGGCCGATTCGAGCATTCCCGGCATGGCGCCCGCGCCTGGCGTTCCCACCTTGCTGCAGAGCGGAGTTCCGGACGCGCCGAAGCCGCTGCGCGAGCGCGCGCTGCGCTATCTCAACACCCGCTCCGCCGCGCTGCTCGACGTCGCCGCCGACGGATCGCAGATGCTCATCTCCACCCGCTTCGCCTCCACCGCGCAGCTCCACCTGCTCGACATGCCCATGGGCGCGCGAACGCAGCTCAGCTTCGGCGACGAGCCGATCAACCAGGCGCGGCTGATGCCGGGCGATGCGAACGTCGTCTGGTATCTGCAAGACGCGGGCGGCGCGGAGTTCTTCCAGGTGTACCGGCTCGACCGGCGCACTGGCGCTGTGGACCTCCTCACCGACGGCAAGAGCCGCCACGGCAGCCTCGTCCTCTCGCCCGACGGAAGGCAGCTCGCGTACTCCGGCACCGCCCGGAACGGCAAGGACACCGACGTCTACGTCGCGCAGACCAGCGCGCCAAAAGATGCTCGCCGGGTCACTTCCGCCGAAGGAAGCTGGGCGCCGCTCGAATTCTCCCGCGACGGCAAGAAGCTCCTCATCGTGCAAGAGCGCAGCATCGCGGACGCCGATCTGCACGAGGTCGATCTGGCGAGCGGCCAGCTCACCCAGCTCACGCCGAAGGAACCGAAGGCCAGCGTCGTCGCAGCCCACTATGGCGAGAACGGCGTGTATCTCGTGACCGACCGCTTCGGCGACGTGAACCAGCTCGTGCTGCTCCGCGGTGGACGCGCGCAGACGCTGACGAAGGACCTGCGCTGGGACGTCGAGGAGCTGGCGGTCACGACCGACGGATCCCGGGCGGCTTTCGTCACCAACGAGGACGGCACGAGCCGCCTCTACACCATCGGTGGAACTTCGGCCCCGCGCGCCGTCCCTCTGCCGCGCAATGCGGTGGTCACCGCCATCCATTTCCCGCGCAACCGCAACGACCTGCTCGCGCTCTCCTTCGGGACCGCCACTTCGCCCGTCGATGCGTACCAGTTGAACCTCAACTCCGGGCAGCTCACCCGCTGGACCAGGTCGGAGACAGGCGGCATCGATCCTGCGCGGTTCGCTGACGCTCAGCTCGTCCGCTACCCCTCGAAGGACGGCTTCCAGGTGCCGGCGTTCCTCTACAAGCCGCGCTCCTCCGGAAAGCTGCCCGTCGTCATCCTCTGGCACGGCGGACCGGAAGGGCAGAGCCGCCCCACGTTCTCACCGATGGTGCAGCTCCTGTCGGCGGAGCTCGGCTGCGCGGTGCTCTTGCCCAACGTCCGCGGCTCGTCCGGCTACGGCAAGGCCGCGCTCGCGGCGGACAACGGCGTGAAGCGCGAGCAGGCGCTGCAAGACATCGGCGCCACCTTGGATTTCATCGCCACGCAACCCGGCTTGGATGCGAGCCGCGTCGCCGCCTATGGCGGGTCGTACGGCGGCTACATGACTCTCGCAACGGCGGCGTTCTTCGGCTCGCGCATCAAGGCCGCGGTGGACGTGGTGGGCATCTCCAATCTGGTCACCTTCCTGGAGAACACCCAACCCTACCGGCGCGATCTGCGCAGGGCGGAGTACGGCGACGAACGCGATCCGACCGTGCGCGCGGTGCAGGAGCGCATTTCGCCCTTGGGCTCGGTCGACAAGATCGCGGCGGAGATGTTCGTCATCCAGGGCCACAACGATCCGCGGGTGCCGCAGTCGGAGGCGGAGCAGATCGTCAAGGCCCTTCGCGCTCGCGGCAAGGAGGTCTGGTACCTGCTCGGGCTCAACGAGGGGCACGGCTTCCGCAAGAAGGAGAACGTCGACGCCATGACTGTCGACATCCTCCACTTCCTGCAACAGAAGCTCGCGCAGTCGCCGCCCAAGACGTGAGCGCGCTCGGGGGCGCAGCGCGGCGCGCGAAGATGCGTGCGGTCTTCCGCGTCGCGAGCGGCAACTTCCTCGAGATGTACGACTTCATGGTCTACGGCTATTACGCCGCGGCCATCGCCTCGACGTTCTTTCCCAGCAAGAACGGCTTCGTCTCGTTGATGGCCTCGTTCGCAACCTTCGGGGCCGGATTCTTGATGCGGCCGCTCGGCGCGATCGTGCTCGGCGCGTACGTCGACCATCACGGACGCCGCAAAGGCCTCATCCTGACGCTGACGTTGATGGCGTTCGGCACCCTCTCCATCGCGGTTGTCCCCGGCTACGCGACCCTCGGTCTGCTCGCGCCACTGCTCGTGCTCTGCGGCAGGCTCGTGCAGGGATTCTCCGCCGGCGTCGAATTGGGTGGCGTCTCCGTCTACCTCGCCGAAATCGCGACACCCGGCCACAAAGGCTTTTACACGTCGTGGCAGTCGGGGAGCCAGCAGGTGGCGGTGATGTTCGCCGCCACCCTCGGCGGCCTGCTCAACCACTTCGTTTCGCGCGAGGACATGAACCGTTTCGGCTGGCGCATTCCGCTCCTCGCGGGATGCGCCATCGTCCCCTTGATCTTCGTCATCCGGCGCTCGTTGGTGGAGACCGACGAGTTCCTCGCGCGCCGGCACCCGAAGCCGTCGGAGATCCTCCGGTCGACGCTGTCGAACTGGCGCGTGGTCTCCACGGGCGTGCTCCTGGTCGCGATGACGACGGTGTCGTTCTATACGATCACCGCGTACACCCCGACCTTCGGGCAACAGGTGCTGAAGCTCGCTTCCAAGGACAGCTACCTCGTCACGCTCTGCGTCGGTTGCACGAATCTCTTGTGGCTGCCCTTGTCGGGTGCGCTCTCCGATCGGGTCGGTCGCAGGCCGCTCCTCTTCACCTTCGGCGCGCTCGCGCTCTTCACCGCCTATCCGGCGATGGCGTGGCTCGTGTCGGCGCCTTCGTTCGCACGCTTCCTCGGCGTGGAGCTCTGGTTGTCGTTCATCTATGGCTGTTGGAACGGCGGCATGATTCCGTTTTTGACCGAGATCATGCCTGCGGACGTGCGCACAACCGGGTTCTCCCTCGCCTACAGCCTGGCCACGGCCATCTTCGGCGGGTTCACTCCGCTCGTCGCGACCTGGCTGATTCATGCGACCGGCAACCGGGCGATGCCGGGCGCTTGGCTATCGCTCGCAGCGCTGCTCGGCTTGCTCGCGACCGTATCCACGCTGCGCACCCCACGGCCGGCCTGACCGCGCTTCCCGAAGCGGCGCCCGCGCCGCACCCTCTTCGGCATGACGACCTTGGAACGCGTGGGGCGCGCGGCCGGATGGCTGTTGGCGCCCGTCACCGGATCTCTCTCGCTCGTCCGACAGGCGCGCATGTTCCATCCCGAAGGCACGGTGTACCGGGCGGCCATCGAGCCGTTGCCCGGACCGTACGCGAACGTCGCTCGGCGCATCGAGGGCCCGGCGCTGGCGCGGCTCTCGACCGCGCTGTGGCGCTCTGGCCGCGAATGGCCTGACGCGCTCGGCGTCGCGCTCCGGATCGGGCGTGAGCCAGGGGTCGAGGCGCGTCGCGGAGATCAGGATCTGCTCTTCGCCACCATCCGCTTTCCCTGGACCATGCCGTTCTCGCCGCTCTCCACCCGGCAGCACGACTACCTCGCCAACGACTACTTCGCGGTGGCGCCGTTCGAGGTGGAAGGCGTCGGGCGCGCCAAGCTGCGGCTGAGGGGACACAGGCCTTCCGGCCTGCGCGGGCACGATCGTGGCGCCAAGCTGCAGGAGGCGATCGATCGCGGTGAAGCCGTCTTCCGCTTCGAGCTGTTCGTCAAGGGCCGTTGGGAGCCGGTTGCGGCGGTGCGGCTTCTGAAGCGAATCGAGGTCGATCAAGCGGCGCTGCGCTTCTGGCCGGAGCGCACAGGGCGCGGCTTCGTTCCGCGCGGGTTCGTGGAGGCGATGCGGCGAGGGACGTACTTCTTGAGCCAGGCCGCGCGCCCTTCGCGCTGAGCGATGGCGGGCACCGCCTACCGCGAAATGGGTGATTCGACGCGCGCACTGATCGCCCGCGTTGCGCGCAACCTGCGCGGGTTTGCTACCTTCCGCGGATCCCCGGGAGGCGCGCACCGTGATCGCTCTCATCCTCGCAGCAGCCATAGCCGCCCCAGTGACAGCAGGAGCCGCGGCGCTGCCTTACGTCGACGGCCACACCCACTTCGACGCCAAGGATCCGCAGGCCTCGGTCCAGGCCGCGCTCGCCGCAGAAGCAGCGCAGAACGCAGCGATGATCTTCTTTTTGCCCCCGCCCGACACCTTCGCGAACCCGAACCGGTTCGACGCCGAGGCCATCCTTCCCGAGGCGAAAAAGCACCCAGGCCGACTGGCGGTGCTGGGCGGCGGCGGAACGCTGAACGCGATGATCCAGCGCGGCGACACCGATCGCAAAGCCTTCCAAGAGCGCGCGGAAGCGCTGGTGGCTGAAGGCGTGATCGGATTCGGCGAAATGACCGCCGAGCACTTCGCCGGCGGCACTCCGTACCAGTCGGTGCCGCCCGACCATCCGCTCTTTCTCCTCCTCGCGGACATCGCCGCGCGGCATGCGAAGCCGATTGTGCTGCACCTCGAAGCGGTGCCACAGGAGATGCCGCTCCCGAGCGGCCTGAAGTCGCCGCCCAATCCGCCGCGGCTGCGCGAGAACATCCGCGCGTTCGAGCGGCTCCTCTCCCACGACGTGCGCGCGAAGATTGTCTGGGCGCACCTCGGCACCGACGGAACCGGCGCGCGCACGCCGGCGCTCTGCCGCACGCTCCTCGGCGCGCATCCGAACCTGTTCATGGAGATCAAGACCAACGGCCACGGCGAGAACGCGGTGCTCGAGAACGGCAAGGTCGGCGGAGCATGGTTGCAGCTCTTCCGCGACTTTCCCGATCGGTTCCTGATCGGCTCGGATCAGCATTACCCGGACAACGCCCCGGCGCCGCGCTGGACAGGGCCGGTAACGGTGCTGAACCAACTGCCGAAGGACTTGAAGCAGGCGATCGGAAAGGACAACGCGATGAAGATCTACGGGCTCTCCAAATGAAGCGCCGTCACCTGGTCCGGGCGGCGCTCGCGCTCCCTGCGCTGAAGGCTGCAGCGGCAAAGAACGGCGCGGCGGCAAAGGACGGCGCGCTCGCAAAGGCCGGCGCGGCCTCTGCGAAACCGACCTGCGCCGAAGTTCCCTTCCCAGAATCGCCCGGCTTGACCAGGTCCGTCTGCGAGTTCGTCGTGCAGACCAGGGCCGAAGACATCCCCGAGAGCGTCCAGCTCCTGGCGAAGAAGTCGGTCCTGGACGGCTTCGGCCTCGCCCTCGCGGGCTCCGTCTCGGTCCTCGCTCCGCTCGCGCGCAAGTACGTGCAGTCGCTCAACACGCAAGGTCCTGCGACGGTGATTGGCACCGCGATGAAGCTGCCGCCGCGCTTCGCCGCCTTCTTGAACGGCCTCTCCATCCACGCCGACGACTACGACGACACGCAACTGTCGGTCGCCAAAGATCGCATCTACGGCCTCCTCACCCACCCGACCGTGCCGGTGCTGCCGCCTGCGTTTGCGCTCTGCGAGGCGGGCGGGCTCTCCGGCCGGGATCTGCTCCTCGCCTACAATCTGGGCGTCGAAGTCGAGTGCAAGATCGCGGAAGCCATCTCGCCCAGGCATTACGGCGACGGCTTTCACACCACCGGCACCATCGGCGTGTTCGGCAGCGCGGTCGCCTGCGCGAAGCTGCGCGGGCTCGACGTGGAACGG
>DASXHM010000209.1:0-24934 GCA_036488495.1 Myxococcales bacterium
GCTCGCCCGCCACCAACACCGCTCCGGATGCCGGGGCTGACGTCGCGCAGATCGTCGGCACCTGGGTGGGGACCAGCACGATCACGAGCGGCTCGCAGTCGGGCAGCGTGACCTCGACGGTGCATATCCTGCAGGGCGCGCTGGGGCTCGTCACCCTAGACATCTGCCCCGACCTGTCGCCGGTGAACGCGACCGTGCAGACGCCCACAACCTTCTCGCTCGCCGTTCCCACCACCTGCCCGGCGGGCGCCGTCACCGGCTGCTCGAGCGCCGCGCTGACCTACACTTCGGGCAGCGGCACCATCGGCACGGCGGACGCGGGAACGTCCGACGCGGGCGCGCCGGGGACGCTCAACTTCAGCGCAGCCGGGACGCTCGCGGGCTGCCAGGCTTCCTCGCCGGTCACGGTGACCTTCATCGGCACGAAGCAGTGAGCGACACCCCGCAGCGCTAGAGCGCCTTCTCGTACACGCGATAGGTTTTGTATTTCTTCGCGCCCATGCGCTCGATGCCGCGGTTGATGAGCGCGTTGTCCTCGAGCGTCCAGCCGAGCTCGCCGCCGACGTAGCCGCGTTTCGCCCCCCGCCGCGCCACCTCCACGTAGAGCACCGCCGCGAGCGTGCCGTATTTGTGCGAGGCGCGGTACTCCTCCTTGACGCCGAGCAGGATCAGCCGCGCGTGCTTCGGGCGCTTGAATTTGAGCCGGTACAGAAGCTTTCCCAGATTCAACGGGTTCTTCATCAGCTCGCCGTCGAAGTCCTTCACCAATTCATTCACGTCCGGAATCGCGAAGCACATCGCCGCCGGTTTTCCGTCCACCTCGGCGACGAGCGCGATCTCCGGGTCGACGAACATCTTGTACTCCTTGGCGATGATCTCGAGCTCGGCGGCGGTGAACGGCGTGAAGCCCCAGTTCGGCGACCAGGCGGAATTGTAGATGTCGCGGACGATGTCCACCTCGCGGCGGAACTGCGACAGATCCATCGGCCGTACCTTCACGTTCGGGAGCGCGAGCGTGCGGTCCGCGATGCGCTGCGTGCGCTCGTCGATTTGGCCGCTCGTGTACCACCAGGCGTAGAAGTCCTTCGCCTTGGCGTACCCGGCGCTTTCGATCAACGGCCCGGCGTACGGCTTGTTGTGCGGCATGCCGATGCGCGGCGGGGTGTCGAAGCCTTCCACCAACACGCCGGTCTCGCCCTTGCTGTCGAGGGTGAACGGCCCGCGCAGCCGGCTGCGGCCCTTTTCGCGCGCCCAGCCTTCCGCCTTCTCGAAGAGAGCCCGGGCGACGCGCGGATCGTCCTTGCTGTCGAAGAAGCCGAAGAAGGCCACGTCGGTTTCGGAAGGCCATTGCTTGTCGAAGTCGAAGTCGACCTGCGCGCAGATGCGGCCCACCGGCACGCCGTCCTCTTCGGCGAGGAAGCATTGCAGCTCGCCGTGCTTCAAGAACGGGCTCTTCCCGGGGTCGAGCAACCGGCGGTAGTCGTCGAGGAGCGGAGGCACCCAGTTGGGGTCGTCTTTCATCCCGAGCTTCCAGGGAAGGTGCAGGAACGCTTCGCGGTCCTTCTTGTTCTTGCTCTCGATCGGCCGCACGGACAGCGTCATGGGGCGCGCACCTTACTTCGCTGCCCGACCGCGCGCGAGCACGGGCGCGCGAAAAGCCCGCGGAATTGAGCGGCGTTGCGGGCGTCCGGGTCGCATGGTACGCGAAAGCCCTTTTTCACTTCGAGAGTTTCGGCAAGCGAGCGATGGACCTCAAGGACACCGTCAATCTTCCCAAGACCGACTTTCCCATGCGCGCGGATCTGGCCGCGCGCGAGCCTGCGCAGCTCCGCGCCTGGAGCGAAGAGAAGGTGTATGCGCGCCTTCTCGAAGCGCGCAAAGACGCGCCCAAGTTCGTCTTCCACGACGGTCCGCCGTACGCGAACGGCTCCATCCACCAGGGCCACTTCCTCAACAAGATCTTGAAGGACATCGTGGTGAAGCACCGGCTGATGGCGGGCCGCCTGTGCGACTTCGTCCCCGGCTGGGACTGCCACGGCCTCCCCATCGAGCGCGTCGTCGACAAGCAGCTCGGGGCGAAGAAGCGGGAGATGACGCCCGCTCAGATCCGCCGCGCCTGCCGCAAGTACGCCGAAGAGCAGGTGGAGGTGCAGCGCAAGGAGTTCCAGCGGCTGGGCGTGTTCGCGAGCTGGGACGATCCGTACCTGACCATGGCGTACCGCTACGAGGCGCAGATCGTGCGCGAGCTCGCTGCGCTGACCCGTCGCGGCGCGCTCTACCGGCGCAAGCGGCCGGTGCATTGGTGCCTGTACGACGCGACCGCGCTCGCCGAGGCGGAGGTGGAGTACGCGGACAAGGTCAGCCCCTCCATCTACGTGCGTTTCCCCGTCACCGAACCGCGCGAGCTTCAGGGCTACGGCCTCGCCATCTGGACGACCACGCCGTGGACCATTCCGGCAAACCTGGCCGTCACCGCCAATCCCGAGCTGCAGTACGTCGCCTACGATCTGCCGGAGCGCGGGCCGACCATCGTGGCGAAGGATCTCTTGCACGCGTTCTTGCGCGACACCGCGCCCGACGAGCTGAACACCGGGGCGGCCGCTCCGCCGGAAGGCGATCTGATTGCCGCGGCGCGCGCCACCGGCGACACGCTCAAGCATCCCGAGCGGGTGAAGCGCGTTCTCGCAGGCAGCGAGTTGTCGGGTTGGAAGTACCGGCATCCCTTGATCGACCGCCAAGGCGTGGTGGTGCTGGGCGAACACGCGACCGCGGAGGCGGGAACGGGCCTCGTCCACACCGCCCCCGGCCACGGCGAAGACGACTACCGGATGGGCCTGCAGTACGGGCTCGACATCTTTGCTCCCGTCGACGGCCAGGGGCGCTTCACTTCCGAATGCGGCATCGAAGCGCTGGTCGGCAAGAAGGTCTTCGAGGCGAACCCGCAGATCGTCGAGCTCTTGGCCAACGCCGGCGCGCTTCTCAATCAGGGAAACAAAGCCTTCGATTACAAGCACAGCTATCCGCACTGCTGGCGCTGCAAGAACCCGGTCATCTTCCGCGCGACCGATCAGTGGTGGATTGGCCTCGACCTCGAAATCGATCTGCCGGGCAAGGGCAAGACCACCATCCGCAAGGCGGCGCTGGAAGCCATCGAGGAGATCGACGCTGCGGGCGGATGGGTGCCGTCCTGGGGCAAGGAGCGGATCAAGAGCATGGTGGAAAACCGCCCCGACTGGTGCGTCTCGCGCCAGCGCGCCTGGGGCGTGCCCATTCCGGTCGTGTACTGCAAGAACGACCGCGAGCCGCTCGTCTCCGCGGAGCTGATGGAGCACGTGGCGAAGGCCTTCGATCAAAAGGGCGCGGACGCGTGGTTCGAAGACGACCTGCTCCCCAAAGACCTGCGCTGCGCGAGATGCGGGGGTGCCGAGTTCGAGAAGGAGAACGACATTCTCGACGTCTGGTTCGACTCCGGCTCTTCCTGGGCGGCGGTGCTCGACAGCGGGGTGTGGCCGACGTTGCAGTATCCGGCGGACCTTTATCTGGAAGGATCCGACCAGCACCGCGGCTGGTTCATGTCGTCCTTGATGATCAGCATCGGCGCTCGCGGGCGGCCGCCGTACAAGGCGGTCCTGACCCACGGCTTTCTCGTCGACGGCGAAGGCCGGAAGATGTCCAAGTCGCTCGGCAACGCGCCCGACCCTGCCGGGCTGCTCAAGAAATACGGCGCCGAATTGATGCGGCTGTGGGTCGCGGCGAGCGACTACCGCGACGACATCCGCTTTTCCAACGCCATCCTCGACACGCTCTCCGAGAGCTACCGCAAGATCCGCAACACCTTGCGCTACTGCCTCTCGCAGACGCACGACTTCGATCCGCTGAAAGACCCGAGCATCGGGCTCTTGCCGATCGACCGCTGGGCGCTGAGCCGTTTCGAGAAATACCGCGCGCAGGTGGTTTCGGCCTACGACGCGTACGAGTATCACCGCGCCTACCACGCGACCATCGAGCTCTGCGCGAGCGACCTGTCCGCCTTCTACTTCGACGTCCTCAAGGACCGCACCTACTGCTCGGGGAAGCATTGGCCGGAGCGAAGGGCGGCGCAGACGGTGCTGCACAAGATCGCGACCGACCTGCCCCGGCTGCTCGCGCCCGTGCTCTCCTTCACCAGCGAAGAGGCGTGGAAGCACCTCGCCAACAAGTCTCACGACAGCGTCTTCCTGGCTGGCTTTCCCGATGCGCACCCCGAGCTCGTCGACGAGAAGCTGGAAGCCGACTTCGCGCAGCTCCAGGCGCTCCGGCAGACGGTCAACCTCGCGCTCGAGCAGAAGCGGGTGGCGAAGGAGATCGGCAAGGCGAGCGAGGCGGAAGTGACGCTGGCGGTGCCGGAAGGCCCGGCTCGGATGGTGGCGCGGCGCTACGAAGGAGAGCTGGCGGACCTGTTCCTCTGCGCGAGCGTCAAGCTGGTGGATGGCGAGACGGCCCAAGCCGAAGTCCGGAAGAGCGCGCACACGCCGTGTGAGCGCTGCTGGCGGTCCTTGCCGGAAGTGGCGGCGTCGCCGCGGAAGATCTGTGCGCGCTGCGAGAGGGCGGTGAGCGAGTGAGGAGCAAGTGGACGTTGCTCGCGGTGGTGGCCTCGCTCTGGTTTGCGTTCGACCAGGTGACGAAGTACCTCGCGGTCGAGTACTTGACCGAGGCGTTCCAGGTGGCGCGCGCGGAGACGCTGCCCGAGCGCATCCATGCCTTCGTCAGCCAGAAAGACCTGCTCGAGCGCGGGCTGGGCGGGCGCAAGGCGGTGACGGTCACCGGCTTCTGGGACAACCGTTACACGCAGAACCGCGGAGCGGCTTGGGGGTTTCTCGCCGGGTCGGGCGAGCGCTTCCGGGTGCCGTTCTTCCACCTGGTCAGCATCGCGGCCGTCATCTTCATCTTCGCCTATTACCGGAAGCTGCGCGAAGACCAGCGCTACGTGCAGTTCGCGCTGGCGCTGGTGCTCGGAGGGGCGCTCGGGAACGCGCTCGACCGCATCTTGCGCGGCTACGTGATCGACTTCATCGACTGGCATTGGTTCGACCCGAACTGGCTGCGGCCGAGCCTGCACTGGCCGACGTTCAACGTCGCGGACAGCGGCATCTCGGTCGGGCTGGTCCTCTTGCTGCTCGAGATGTTCATCGTGAACAAGGACGCGCGGGTTGCGCGGGACCAGGCCGCGAAGAAAGCCTGAAAGCTCAGACGTTTTCGCCAAAAATCGTCTGAGACCTGTTCGAGGAAAACGTCTGAGAATTCGAAGGGGCGTTCAGGCATCGAAGAGGCGGACCGTTTGTTGGAGATGACATGCTGCCGATCCTCTTCACCCTGACCATCCCCGTTGCGCTGGGAATCCCGGCGCTGATCCTCGCTTCCGTGCTCTCCGGGCTCTGGCAGTACCGGACGGCGCGACTCGCGGGAGACGCTCCCCCGGCTGCCTGGAAGGCGTGCGGAATCTGGACGGCCGGCACCGCCATCGTCCTCTACGGCGCCGTGAAGTTGCTCGGCGGGCAGAACATCCTGCACCTCGAACACCCGCTCGCCATCCCCGTGCACACCTACGGCATCCTGGTGGCCGGAGGGTTCCTCGTCGCCATGCAGATGGCTGCGCGCGCCGCGGCGCGGGTCGGCCTCTCGCGCGAGAAGGTGCTGGATCTCTCCTTCGGCATCCTGCTCGCCGCCATGATCGGCTCGCGCGTCCTCTTCATCATCGTCAACTGGGACGAGTACAAGAACGACCTGCCGGGCATCTTCGCCTTCTGGAAGGGCGGCCTCGTCTTCTACGGCGGCTTCATCGGCGCGGTGCTCTTCTCCATCTGGTACATGCGCCGCCACAAGATGCCGTTCTTCGCCTACGCCGACGCGATGGCCCCGACCGTCGCCATCGGCCAGGCGCTCGGCCGCTTGGGCTGCTTCTCGGCGGGCTGCTGCTGGGGCGGCGCCTGCGACGCCAACTACGCGCTGGCGGCTCGCTTCCCGCCCGAGTCGCTCGCGTACCAGAGCCAGCAAGCCGCGCAGGTGATCGCAGCCAACGCGGCCACCACCATCCCCATCCACCCGACCCAGATCTACGAAGCCTTCGGCTGTGCGCTCTTGTTCCTCGGCTTGACGTTGTGGCGCACCAAGAAGCGGTTCAATGGGGAGCTGTTGGCGCTCTACCTGATGCTCTACGCGCCGCTCCGCGCGCTGGTCGAGACCTTCCGCGGCGACGAAGAGCGCGGCCGGGTCTTCAACTTCATCGGCGCGTCCGCTCACAACGCCTGGTGGAACCTCTCCACGAGCGAGCTGATCAGCGTCATCATCTTCGCGGTCGGGGTCGCGGTGTACGTGACGCAGAGCCGCAAGGCGACCTCCGCCGCACCCGCGCTCGCCGCCGCCTGAGAGCGAACCCGCGCGAAGGGTCAAACGTGCTCGCGCCGCGGCGTCGCGTGCGCGCCCGGCGTGCTAGAATTGAATTCCCTTGGCTTCCGACTCGGCCGGCACCCAACAGCTTCCGCAGGAGAAGCTCGCGGAGGAGATCGACGAGCTCGACGAGTCGATGTCCCAGCTCCAGGTCCTGTACGAGAAGTTCTTCCTCGGCATCGACCGCAGGCCGCCGGAGCAGGAGCGCAAGAAGGTCTCGACCCGCATGCGCCAGTTGCGCACGACGATGGTCAAGAACACCGCGCTCAAGTTCCGCATCCAGACCTTGTTCGCGAAGCTGATCTCCTTCGAGCGCATGTGGGACCGCACGCTGCGCGAGATGGAAGAGGGCACCTACAAGCGCGATGTCTTCAAGGCGAAGCTGCGGCAGGGCAAAGAAGGCCAGCGGCCGGCCGCGCACAAGACACCGGAAATCCCCGACGACAAGCTCCGGCGGCTCTACGACACGTATCTGGTCGCCCGGCAGCGCTGCGGCGAGCCCACCGACGGCATCAGCTACGAGTCGGTCGCCTCCCGGATCCGCGCGCAGGTGCCGCAGCTCCTCGAGAAGCACAAGGCCAAGAACATCGAGTTCAAAGTTGTCATCAAGGGCGGCCGCGCGGTCTTGAAAGCCATCCCGCACGCGTAAGCCCGCGCTGCGCTTGGTGAAGCCGGACGCGCCCGAAAGCCGTCGCATCCCTCGGCAGCGCTCGCCGTAGCGAGCGAGCGTCCACTCGTCGACAGGCCTCCTTGCGCGCGCACTTGCGGCTGGCTGCTTCGCTGCTCAACCTTCGCCCATCACGCGGGAGGGGTCGGTGACGGGTCGAGCAGCGATCATGGTTTGTGCAGCCCTTGGGGCAGTGGCCTGCGGACAGCGGCCGCCGCCGCGGCACTCGCAGGCGATGGACGCGAGCGCGAAGATGCTGGCGCAGCTCGACAAGCTCGAATCAGAGCTGGCCACGACCAGCGCCGACAACCTCACCAACGCGGTCCTAGTCGAGCGCCACGGCCACGCCGAGCAGATCGCCTGCCGGGTGACGGACGAGCACGTGCAGGAGATCCACCGGCTCGATCTGGCCCAGCAGAAGAAGATCCTGGAGAAACGCAGCAAGAAGCGGCTGACCGTCGCGAGCCGATAGCGGCGGCTGGCGAAACGACCACCGCCGCAGGATTCGGCGGCTCGCGAAGCGACCAGCGCCGCGGAATTCGGCGGCTGAAATCGGGGCAGAAAAGGTGTGCCGTTGTAGAACGGCCGGATGCAGATTCTCTGCGCTCTTCTCCTCGCAGCGCCCCTGTTCCAAGAGCTCCGCTGGCGGCCCATCGGCCCCATCCGCGGAGGCCGCACCAAGGCCGCGTCAGGGGTGGTGCAGAAGCCCGGGACCTTCTACGTGGGCGCGGTCAACGGCGGGGTCTTCCGCACCGACGACTACGGCCGCACCTGGACGCCGCTCTTCGATGATCAGTCGAGCGCGTCCATCGGCGCGATCGCCGTCGCCCCGTCCGATCCACAGACCGTCTACGTCGGCAGCGGCGAAGGCCTGCAGCGCCCCGACTTGTCGGTCGGCGACGGCGTGTATCGTTCGAACGACGGCGGCAAGACCTGGAAGCACCTCGGCTTGCGCGACGGCCAGCAGATCCCGCAGATCGCGGTCGATCCGCGCGATCCGAAGAAGCTGTTCGTGGCGGTGCTCGGCCACCCGTACGGTCCGAACCAGGAGCGCGGCCTCTTTCGATCGCAGGACGGCGGCGAGACCTTCGAGAGAGTGCTGTACGTCGACGAGAACACCGGCGCAGCCGACGTGGTCATCGACCCGAAAGAGCCGAAGAACGTCTACGCCACCCTCTGGGAAGCGCGACAGGCTCCGTGGGAGAACGGGTCCTTCCGCGGCCCCGGCTCGGGCTTCTACAAATCGACCGACGGCGGCGCCCATTTCCGCAAGGCCGGCAAGGGGCTGCCGGACTTTGAGCAGAAGAAGCTGGGCCGCATCGGCATCACCGTCGCGCCGTCCAGTCCGAGCCGGCTCTTCGCCACCGTGCAGACCGGCGAGGACGGCCGCCTCTTTCGCTCTGACGACGCGGGCGAAACTTTCGTCCAGATCAACGACGATCCCCGCCCCGCCGAGCGCCCCGACGACTTCGCCGAAGTGAAGGTGGATCCCAAGAACCCGGACGTCGTCTACACCGCGAGCGTCGTGGTCTGGAAATCGGAGGACGGCGGCAAGACCTTCGAGGCGTTCCGCGGCGCGCCCGGCGGCGACGACTACCACCGCATCTGGATCGATCCCAACGATTCGCGGGTGATGCTGATCGCGAGCGACCAGGGCGCCATCGTCACCGTCAACGGCGGGGAGAGCTGGAGCAGTTGGTACAACCAGCCGACCGCGCAGATGTACCACGTCACCGCCGACGACGCGTTTCCCTACCGGCTCTGCGGCGGTCAGCAGGAAAGCGGCTCCGCCTGCGTCTCGAGCCGCGGTCCGGACGGCGCCATCACGTTCCGCGACTGGCACCCCGCCGGCATCGAGGAGTACGGGTACGCGGCACCGGATCCGCTCGACCCGGACATCGTCTACGGCGCCAAGGTCTCGCGCTGGGACCGCCGCACGGGCGACGTGCAGGACGTCTCGCCGAGGGCGCGCGAGGAGGGCTATCGCGTCCTGCGCACGCAGCCGCTCGTCTTCTCCCCGCTCGATCCCAAGCTGCTCTACTTCGCCTCCAACCAGGTGTGGAAGACGCGCGACGGCGCCCGCACCTGGCAGTCGATCTCGCCCGACCTGACCCGCAAGGCGTGGCCGGTGCCGGACAGCGTCGGCAAGTTCGCGAAGGAGGCGAAGGTCGAGCAGCGCGGCGTCGTCTATGCGCTCGCGCCCTCGTTCAAGGACGCGAAGGTGATCTGGGCGGGCACCGACGACGGCCTCATCCACCTCACGCAGGACGCAGGCAAGAGCTGGCACGAAGTCACGCCGAAGGAGGTGGTGCCCTGGGCGAAGATCTCGGTGCTCGAGGCCGGTCACTTCGACGCGCGAACCGCCTACGCCGCCGTCAACACCTTCCGGCTCGACGATCTGCGCCCGCACCTCTTCCGCACGCACGACGCAGGGAAGAGCTGGAAGGAGATCACGAACGGCCTTCCCCAAAACGAACCCACGAACGTGATCCGCGAGGATCCGCTGCGCAAGGGACTGCTCTACTGCGGCACCGAGCGCGCTCCCTACGTCTCCTTCGACGACGGCGAGAGCTGGATGCCGCTGCGGCTCAACCTGCCGGCCACCTCCATCCGCGATCTCATCGTCAAGGACATGGATCTGGCGATCGGCACCCACGGGCGCGGCTTCTACATCCTCGACGATCGCCAGCCACTTCTGGAGCTGACCGACGCCGTCGCGCAGGAGCGCATGCATCTCTTCGCGCCGGCGCCCGCCACCCGCATCCGCTTCGACACCAACACCGACACGCCGCTTCCGCCCGACGAACCGTTCTCGCAGAACCCGCCCGACGGCGCGATCGTCGACTACCTCCTCGCAGGCGAAGGCAGCGTGACGCTCGAGGTTCTCGACTCGAACGGCGCCGTCTTCCGCAAGTACACGAGCGAGGACGCGCTGCCCAAGGTCGAGGACGAAGGCAACGTTCCGCGCTGGTGGATCCGGCCCGCGCGCAGACCCGAGAAGGCGCCTGGCCTCCACCGCTTCGTCTGGGACTTTCATGGCGAGAAGCCGCCCACGCCGCTAGCCGGCTATCCGATCTCGGCGATTCCGCACGACACGCCGAAGGAGCCGCGCGGTCCGTGGGCTGCGCCCGGGCGGTACACGGTCCGGCTGACGCAGAATGGAGCGACGCAATCGCAGCCGCTCTTCTTGCGGATGGATCCGCGGGTGAAGACGCCCGCTCCTGCGCTGCGCAAGCAGTTCGAGCTCGCGCAACGGCTCGCGCGGGGCTTGCGCGACTGCGACGAGGCGCTCGCCAAGGTGCGTGCGCTCCGCAAGGCGAAGCCTTCCGATCCGGAGCTTCTCGCGCTGGAAGGATCGGCGGAGCCGCGGCGCCGCCGCTCCGCGAACGCCTCTGCGAAGCCTGCGCTGATTCCGCTGACCGCGCAGCTCACCGCGCTCTACGATTCCATCGAGAGCAGCGACGCCGCGCCACTGCCGCGCTCGATCGCGGAGGTGGACAAGGCGCTCGGAGAGCTCGCGGCGCTGACGAAACGCGTGCCGGCGCAGTAGAAGCGGCCCGCGAAAACGAAGCTCGCAGCCCAGGTTTTCCGGCAATCGCGGGGAAGGTGGATATGCCACATTGGTCGATATGTACGCATGATTACCCGTGATGCATTACGGTCCGACGAATAACGACGAAACAGAGTTTTGACGGGGCCGGATCGGGGCCAAGGTGAGCCGCGGTAGGGTGCTGTAGCCGCTCGCGTAAATCCTTGGTTTTACGAGTGAAAATGTCGATCCAGACCGCCTCGTGGAGACCCCTGCGTGGTCCGTAGGCTTCGGGATTGACCCGAGACATACGTCGTATGTTGACACAATTTTGACAGACCTGCTTAGTTATCGGACCGTAACCCGGCGGAAATCCCTTTTTTGGAAGCAGAGGCCAGAGCCATGTCCACCCGTGTGTCCGCAGCTTTTTGCAGTCTCATCGCAATCTTTCTGCTCGCGCTGCCCGCGCTGGCGAAGCCGCGGATCGTGATCGCGATCCAGCAGTTCAAGGAAGTCGCGGACGGCCGCTCGACCAAGCTCGTTCCCGCCCAGAGCGCGAGCCCCGGCGACGTCGTCGAATACCAGCTCGTCTACCGGAACGAAGGCGACGAGCCCGCCACCAACGCGGTGATCCAGGATCCGATTCCCAAGGGCACCACCTATCTCGCGAACAGCGCCAACGGCGACGGCACCGAGATCACCTTCTCCAGCGACAAGGGCCAGACCTTCGCGCCGCCGGTGAAGCTCACCTACGACGTCAAGTTGCCGAACGGCAGCGTCGAGAAGCGCACCGTCACTCCCGCCGAATACACGAACGTGCGCTGGACGGTGAAGCAGGTCCCCGCCGGCGCGAGCGGCAAGGTCGTCTTCCGGGTTCGCGTCAATTGATTTCTTACGGCTCCAAACAATCAACGCACTTCCACCCGTTTTTGAAGTTCACGAAAGAGAGGAATGAAATGAAGTCGAGGCTTGCAGTCATTGCAGTTGGATTTGGGCTCCTGGCGCCGCTCGCGGCGATGGCGTCCACCGCGGCGAACACCGTCATCAGCAACACGGCGACGGTGAACTACAACGACGCGGGCGGAGCAGCACAGACGCCCGTCACCAGCGCCGCCGTCACCGTCACCGTCACGCTGGTCGCTTCCGCTCCGAGCGTGAGCTCGCCGCCCAATCCCGCGCCCGTCGCGCAGGGGTCGGTCACGTCGGTTCCGCTCAGCTACACCATCACCAGCACGGCCAACGGCCTGGACAGCTACACCCTGTCCGCCACCGTGACTCCTTCGAACGTCACCGCGGTGACGGCGACCATCAGCCCGACGAGCGTTGCGCTCGGCGGCACCACCCTCGCTCTTGCCGCCAACACCGGCGACACCTCCATCACCGTTCCGTATGACGGCGTTGCGGGCGCGTCGGTCAACGGCATCGGCGCGGGCTCGGTCATCGTCATCGGCGGCAACACGTACACCGTCGCGAGCGTGACCAAGAACCCGGCCGCCAACACCGCCACCATCGCGCTCAGCACCGCGCTGACCGCGGGCGGGACGCTCGGCAGCATCGTCGGCGAGCGCAAGACCTTCACCGTCAACGTCCCGCCGGGCACCGTCACCACCGGCCCCTCGGGCACCCAGACCGTCGTCGCGACCGGCACCTCGGTCGCCTCGCCCGGCATTTCCGGCTCGCAGGTCACCGCGACCGTCATCACCGTCACCCGCCCGGTCCTCACGGTGGCGAAGTTCGTCTCCACCGACGGCGGCGTGACCTTCGGCGCCAACGGCACCGCGCAGCCGGGCACCGTGCTCACGTACAAGATCGTGGCCAGCAACACCGGCACGACCGACGCGACCACCGTGGCCTTCACCGACGTGGTTCCGCAGTACCTCACCTACGTCTCGGGCCAGGCGAAGTTCGCCACCTCGGCGGCCACCGCGTACTCGGCGGCGACCGCGCTCACCGAGAGCGCCGGCGGGTACACCTTCACCCCGGCCACCAACACGGTGAGCTACAACCCTGGCGGCGCCAACGGCACCGTCCCGGGCGGCTCGGTCCTCGTCCTCTTCTTCCAGGCGAAGATCAACTGAGCTGATTGAGCGGCCTTGCGGTGCGCGGAAGTTCCTCGCGCACCGCACCCGGTCGCAAAGCGCGCATGTACCCCCTTTCGGGCCCTCGCGAGAGCGAGTCCGTGGCCCAGCGGAACCCTCCGGCAAGTCCTCACCTCCCCTCCAGGGGCGGTGGCCGGAGGGGTGTTACCGGCGGGGCCGTGCGCGCTGTTTTTCTTGCCTTTTTCTCCCTGGCGGCGCCCGCCTTCGCAGTCCAGAAAGCCGCGCAGGGAGATGCGGTCCAGAACATCGCCACGGTCAGCGCGGCCGGGTTCGACACGGTCATCTCCGCGCCCGCGACGATCAAGGTCCGGATTCCCAGCCCTCCCAAGATTGAGCTCCTCGTCTACGCGCCTCGCTCGCCGGCAGAAACGCCGGAGCAGGTCGCAGGCGGCGCCTTTGCGGCCGGTGCGGCGGATGCCGCGCTCAAGCCTCTTCCCATACCTCTGCCGATCGCCGGCGGGCCGCTCGATCTCTCGGCTCCGCTGCCGCTCGTCGGAACCCGCCTCTATCACCAGGGCGACCCCATCTTCATCCGCGTCACCGAGCTCGACGAGAACATGGACCGCACTGCCCGCGAGTCGGTGTTGGTGACGGTCAGCGCCGATTTGACCGGCGACACCGAAGTGGTGCGGCTCATCGAGGACGGTCCGGACACGGGCGTGTTCGTCGGGTATCTGCCGACGCGCCGCTCGGCTCCGAACGTCGCAACGCGCTTCGACGGCGCGCTGCAACTGTTCGAGAAGGCCACCATCACCGCCCGCTACACCGACGCGAGCGACACCACCAGCACCGTATCGGCAGCGGCAGGCGTCGATCCGTTCGGCCTCGTCTTCGATTCCAAGAGCGGCAAGCCGGTGAGCGGCGCGCAGGTGACCGTCATCGACGTCGCGACCGGCCAGCCCGCTGCGGTCCTCTCCGACGACGGCCTCTCGAACTTCCCCTCCACGGTGACGAGCGGGCAGCAAGCGGTGGACGCAGGCGGCCGCGTCTACCCGTTCGCTCCCGGCGAGTTCCGCTTTCCGGTGCTGCAGACCGGCAGCTATCGATTCGAAGTGAAGCCGCCCGCGGGCTACTCGGCGCCGTCGAAGGCGACCGACGCGCAAATCGCAGCGCTGGGCAGCTTCACCGTCGTCAACCCGGGTTCGCGCGGAGAAGCCTTCCGCGTCGACGCCGGGCCTGCCATCCACATCGACGTCCCGGTCGATCCGGCGGGCGCCTCGTTGTGGGTGACGAAGACCGCGAGCAAGGATTCGGCTGGCATCGGAGACTTCCTCGCCTACCAGATCGCGGTGATGGATGCGGACAAGCTGAACACCGCCGCCGACGTCCACGCCATCGACTTCCTGCCGCCGGGCTTCCGCTACAAGAAGGGCTCCGCGCAAGTCGACGGCGCCCGCATCCAGGACCCGCAGATCAGCCCCGACGGCCGCACGCTCGACTTCGCCATCGGCACCCTCGCCCCGCTCGCCACCTCGACGGTGACGTTCGTGGTGCAGATCGGCGCCGGCGCCGCCAAGGGTCAGCTCGCCATCAACCTCGCTTCCGCCACCGACGCAGGGAAGGGCGCCTCCAACACCGCCCAAGCGGTGGTGAAGGTCACGGACGACTTCTTCTCCGCCCGCAGCTTCCTGATGGGCCGGGTCACGACCGGCACTTGCGACGCGAAGGACGGAGAGGGGCAGATCGGGGTCGAGGGCGTGCGCATCCTGCTCGAGGACGGCACCTTCGCCGGCACCGACAAGGACGGCCGCTATCACTTCGAGGGGCTCAACCCCGGCACCCACGTGGTGCAGCTCGATCCGGAGTCGCTGCCGGAAGGCTACGAGGCCGTCTCCTGCGTGCGCAACGACCGCTTCGCCGGACGAGCGGCCTCGCAGTTCGTCGATCTCGCGGGCGGGTCTTTGTGGCGCGCCGACTTCCACCTGCAGAGGCGCCTCGTCGCGAAGGCCGCCGCCGCGCCGCCTGCGCCGGTTGTGCCGGAGCCGGGCGAGCTCGGCATCTCGCTCAGCCACACCGCCAAGGACCTGTCCGCGGACTTCGCGGTCGCGATGCGAGGGGCGCGCGCCCCCGTGTCGCAGGCGCGGCTCCTGGTCGCGCTTCCCAACGCGCTGCACCTCTTGCCGGGCACGAGCCAGCTCGACGGCGTCACGGTCGGCGAGCCGGTCGCGCAGGGTGAGCTGGTCGTCTACGAGCTCGGCTCGTTGCCGTCGGACTGGCGAAAAGTGCTGACCTTCCGCGCGGTGATCGACGACGGCGCGCCCGCTCGGGATCTGAGCGTCAGCGCGACGCTCGAAGCCGGCGACGGCGTCGTCAAGGTCAGCTCGAAGTCGGCTGCGAACGCGCTCAAGATCGGGCGGGAGTCGACGACCAAGCCGGTCTCGCTCGTCATCCACCCGCACTTCGCCTCGTTCGGCACCGAGCTCTCCGCGCCGGACAAGAAGCAGCTCGAGCTCTTGGCGGCGCGCCTGTCGAAGACGAAGCCGAACCACATCGTGGTGACCGGCCACACCGACTCGGTGCAGATCCGCAAGGGCTCGCAGCGCGTCTTCAAGGACAACACCGCGCTCTCGCTCGGCCGCGCCGAGAGCGTGGCGAACTACCTGGCGAAGTTCCTGCGGCTGCCGCCGGACCGGATCATCTCCGAAGGCAAGGGCGACCAGGAGCCGATCGCCTCGAACAAAACCTTCGTCGGCCGCGCCATCAACCGCCGGGTGGAGGTGAGCGCCATCGCCGAGGACGCGCAGGAAAAGACCGTGCTCGTCTCGCTGACGCTGGCGAGCGGCGAGCAGCGCACGCCCGTGGCCCCGGCGGCGGTCTCGGCTTCGCTCGCGGTCGCGGTCAACAATGCCTCGGCTGCCGCGGCGCCGGCCGCGAATCCGTCCGGAGCGCAGCCCGCAGTCTTCTCCGCCGGCACCGCCACCGTGAGCGGCGGCACTGCAACGGTGAGCGCCGGCACCGCCACGGTCGCCGCGACAACGACGCCCAGCACGGGCACGGACGCGACCACCATCACCAGCACGGGCACGAGCACGAGCACGAGCACGAGCACCAGCACGGGCACCAGCATCAGCACCAGCACCGTCGCCGCCGACGCGGCGACGATCGACCCAGCAGCCAACACCCTCGCCGCAGGCGGCCCAATCCCCGCCCACTCGCAGGCCCCCTCGACTTCGCTGATGCCGCCCAACGACGGCCTCGCCCTGACGCCGCCCGCGCTGCAGAAGCCGCCGCCTCCCGCTCCCGACGGCATCCTCGCTCCGGCGGACGGCGAGCTGATCGCGGATCGGGTCGGCGCGGTGCAGATCCGGGCGATGAGCTATCTGACGCTCAAGCTCACCTTGGACGGCAAGGAAGTGGACTCGTCGCGCATCGGCTTCAAGGCGGAAGACCGTACCGCCAGCAAGACGACCTACACCTTCGTCGGCGTCGACTTCGGCGACAAGGGCAGCCACGAGCTGGTCCTGACCGGCAAGGACCCCTTCGGCAACGTGCGCCTCGAGAAGACCGCGCGCGTCCTGCGCACCGGCGCCATCGCCAGCATCCGCTTCGTCGGAGCGGACGGCAATGTCGCCGACGGCCGCACGCCGGTCCGCGCCAGGGTCGAGCTGCTCGATGCCCGCGGCGACGTCATCCGCGGCGCCACCCGGCTGGAGCTCCGCGAAGGCAACCTCTCGCCGCTGCGCTTCAAGGCCGACAAGGTCACGCTCGACGACGCGGTCTCGCGCCAGATCCCGATGGACAAGGACGGCTACGTCAACTTCGCGCCCGTCACCACCAGCGGTTCGTACCGCGCCGTCCTCGCCTGTGGCGGCAGCACGGTGGAAGTCGAGCTCTGGGCGAAGCCGAAGATGCGCGACTGGGTGCTGGTCGGCCTCGCCGAAGGCACCGCCGGGTACTCGGCCATCACCGGCAACGCCCAGACCTTGACCGACGACGGCGTCGACCAGAACCTCTACGCCGACGGCCGGGTCGCCTTCTACGCAAAGGGCCAGATCAAGGGTCAGTGGCTCGTGACCGCGGCGTACGACTCGGCGCGGGCGCCGAACCCGAACGCGAGCCTGTTCAACCAGATCGATCCCAACACTTACTTCACGCTCTACGGCGACGGCTCGCAGCAGGGCTACGACGCCGCCTCGTCCCGCAAGGTCTACGTCAAGATCGAGCGCGAGCAGATGTACGCGCTCTTCGGCGACTTCGACACCGGCCTCACCGTCACCGAGCTCTCGCGCTACACCCGCCGCTTGAACGGCTTCAAGGGCGAGCTCGCCACCCGCTACGTCGAGGCCAACGCCTTCGGCGCCGAGACCAGCCAGTCGTACGCGCGCGACGAGATCCCGGGCGACGGCACGAGCGGCCTCTACCGGCTCAGCCGCCGCGGCATCACGCTCAACTCGGAGATCGTCACCATCCTCGTGCGCGACCGCTTTCGCAGCGAGGTGGTGGTCTCGTCGACGGTGCTGACGCGCTTCACCGACTACTCGATCGACTACGACGCCGGCACCCTCTTCTTCCGCCAGCCGATCTCGAGCCGCGACGACAACCTGAACCCCATCACCATCGTGGTCGAGTACGAGAGCTCGCTCTTCGGCCAGAAGGACCTCACCGCCGGCGGCCGGGCAGGGGTGAAGCTGTTCGACAACCGCCTCAAGGCCGGCGTCTCCTACATCCACGAAGGCCAGGGCAACCGCCAGAACGACCTCGCCGGCGCCGACGCGAAGCTGCAGATCGACCAGAACACGCGGCTGCGCGCCGAGTACGCGGTCAGCGATTCCCGCGACACCGGCGTCGACGCCGCGGTCGGCCAGGCCTGGCTTGCCGAGCTCGCGCGCACCACCAAGCAGCTCGACGCGAAGCTCTACTTCCGCGAGGAGCAGGGTGCCTTCGGCTTGGGCCAGCAGGCGTTCTCCGAGGCGGGGACGCGCAAGTTCGGCCTCGAGACCGCGTACCGCATCGACGAGCACTACAGCTTGAGCGGCCAGGCCTTCCGCCAGGACACCTTCTCCACTTCGGCCGAGCGACTCTTCGGCGAAGCCCGCTTCGGCTACGCGGCAGCCGGCTACTCGGCCTACGCCGGCCTTCTCGATGCGAGCGACAAGCTCCTCGACGGCTCCACCCACACCAGCAGCCAGGTGACGGCGGGCGGAAAAGTGGCGCTCCTCTCGGAGAAGCTCATCCTTGGGATCGATTACGCGCAGTCGGTCTTCGGCAACGGGTCGGTCGACTTCCCCACCCGCATCGACGGCCGCGCCGAGTACAAGGTGACCAAGGGGTTCTCGCTCATCGGCGACGAGGAAGTGACCTTCGGCGACACCGCCATCACCAACACCGCCCGGCTCGGCTTCCGCTCCTCGCTGTGGCAGGGCGGCACGTTGACCAGCACCGTCGATCGCTCGCTCGACGAGAACGAGGCGCGCGTGTTCCGCAACATCGGCCTGCGCCAGACGCTGCAACTCTCCGACGCTTGGAAGATGGATGCGGGCGCCGAGCGCACTCTCACCGTCCGCCGCACCGGCTTCTACGCGGTGAGCCCGCTCTTCGCTCCCGCCTCCGGGACGACCAACGGCGAGGACTTCACCGCGCTGTCCATCGGCGCCAACTACCAGGTGAAGAAGCTCGCCTGGGATTCGCGCGCAGAGCTCCGGACTGCCCGTGACGACGACAAGTGGTCGCTCACCAGCGGCGTCGTCGCCGAGCGCAGTGACGGTTGGGCGTGGTCGGGCCGCGGCCAGTACCTCGGGTCTTCGACCTTCGGCCAGCACACCACCGCGAGCGACCTGCGCTTCGGCCTCGTCTACCGGCCGGTGCACACCCACTGGATCTTCTTGAACCGCCTCGACTGGCTGCTCCAGCGCGCCGACGCCGGCATCGCCGCGGCCAACGCCTCGGTGCCGGGCGCGACCGGGACTTCGACTGGCGGCGCCGCGCCTGCGCCGGGCCTTGGCGCGGTTCTGGCGACGGCCAGCCTGGGCATCGACTCCTGGCGCCTGGTGGACAACTTCGTCGGCAACTTCCGGCCCACCAAGGACCTGCAGCTCTCCTTCGGAGTCGGCCTCAAGTACGGCCGCGAGGTGGTGCAGGACGTGAAGTACGAGGGCGTGACCGACCAGCCGTCCATCGAGGCGCGCTACGACCTGAACGAGACCTGGGACGTGGGCGTGCGCGGCAGCATCCTGCACGTCTGGGGACTGCACCAGGTGGCGTACAGCGCCGGGCCGTCGGTGGGCATGAGCCCGGTGACGAACTTGTGGATCTCGGCGGGCTTCAACGTGGTCGGCTACTACGACCAGGACTTCTCCGCCTCGAACGCGACCGCCTTCGGCCCCTACCTGCGCATGCGCTTCAAGTTCGACCAGGATTCCATCAAAGAAGCAGCCGCCTGGATCAACAAACAATGAGAGGGCCACTGCACACACTGCTGCACGTCGCAGTCCTGCTCTCGGCCACCGCCGCGGCCGCGGCGAACGTGTGCACGAATCCCGGCCGCGACGGCCCCGCGACGGGCTTGTCCGGCATCGTCAACAGCTACTACCCGGGTGTCGGCAGCGCGCCTGCGGGCGCCACCTCGGTGACGGTGGGCGCGCTCGACACCTCCTCGGGAGGCTCGTCGAAGGGCATCACGGCCGGGGACCTCGTCGTCCTCATGCAGATGCAGGACGCCGACATCTCCTCGGCGAACGACAACACCTACGGCGGCAGCTCCACCGGCTCGGGCGCCATCTCGCTCAACGACGCGGGCGCCTACGAGTACGCCACGGTGGCCGCGAGCTATGCCGGAGGGAGCGTCATTCCGCTCACCGCGCCGCTCGTGAACAGCTACCGCAGCGCCGCCGCCACCGGATCGTCGGGGCAGCGCACCTTCCAGGTGATCCGGGTCCCGCAGCTCAGCGCGGCGACGCTCGCAGGCCCGCTCAACGCGGCGGCCTGGAACGGCGCCACCGGCGGCGTCGTCATTCTCGATGTCGCGGGACAGCTCGCCTGGAACAGCCAGACCATCGACGTGACCGGGCGCGGCTTTCGCGGCGGCGGCGGGTTGTGGCTGACCGGCAAGTCGGCGGCGCAGCCGGGATATGCAGCGACCGATTACGTGGCGACGCTGGTGCCCACAGCCCCCACCATCTCGCCCAACCCTTCGACGGGCGTCGGGCCTTTCCCGGGCGCGGACGGCGTCAAAGGCGAAGGCATCGCCGGCACGCCACGCTATCTCTTCCTGCCGCAGACCGTCGGCGCCACGGTCAACGGCGCAGGCTTCCTCTTCGACACCGGCATCGAAGGCTATCCGAACGGCAGCCTCGCGAGAGGCGCACCGGGCAACGCCGGCGGCGGCGGCACCGACGGCGATCCCGGCCCCGCCAACGATCAGAACACCGGCGGCGGCGGCGGCGGCGGCTATGCCAATGGCGGCATGGGCGGCTTCGGCTGGACGCCGGACATTCCGCCCGGCTCGCCCACCGGCGGCTTCGGCGGGCAGGGCGTCCCCATGAGCGCGGCGCGTCTGACGCTGGGCGGCGGCGGCGGCGCGGGCACCACCAACAACGCCACCGGAACTCCCACCTGGGGCCTCGCCTCGAGCGGCGCGCCGGGCGGCGGCGTGGTCCTGGTGCGCGCCAAGACCCTGACCGGCGCTGGCACCATCAACGCGAGCGGCAGCTCCGGCAACGCGAGCGTCTGCAACGACGCCTCGGGCGGCGGCGGCGGCGGCGGCGCGGTGCTCGTCTACGCCTCGGGAAACAACGGCATCGTCGGAAGCCTCACCATCAACGCCAACGGCGGCGCCGGCGGCAGCAACACCGGCAACGGCACCGGCAACAACAGCGGGGTGTGCGGCGCCTTCAACAACGAGCCGCACGGGCCGGGCGGCGGCGGCGGCGGCGGATTCGTCGCCTTGTCCAGCATCCAGACCGCCAGCATCCACGTCTCCGGCGGCGCCAACGGCACCACTTCGCCGAGCGCCACTTCGACCGCGCCGTACGGATCGTCGTCGTCGCCGGGCGGGTTCCAGATCACCGCCGTCGCCTCGACCGACATTCCGGGCGCCGCGCCGAGCTCGCTCTGCTATCCGCTCCTCACCGTCACCAAGGTGACGACCAAGGCCAACACCGTCCAGGGCGGCACCACCAGCTACACCATCACCGTCTCGAACGGCGCAGGCCACGGCACCGCGACCGGCGCGGCGCTGACCGATCTGTTGCCGGCGCCCTTGACCTTCGCCTCGACCGACGCGGTGACGCTGACCGGCGGCGCGACGCGCACCGTTCCGACCAATCCGGCGGTGGGTGCCACTGCGTTGTCCTGGGGCTCGTTCAGCATCCCGGCGGGCGGCGCCGTCTCGGTGGCGTTCACCGTCAACCTTCCGGCTGCGACGCCGCTCGGCACGCTGCAGAACTCGGCGGCCGTCGTCTACGACGACCCGACCCGCACCGCCGCAGGCCAGACGGTCACTCCGGGCGGCACCTACTCGACCGGCGAAACGGTCCTGGGCAGCAACTACTCCGGCACGTCGTCCACCGCCGAGGACGTAGTGGTCCGGTCGCCGGTGGCGCTGAGCAAGGGCTTCAGCCCGGTCAGCGTGGTCGCCGGCGCCACCGCCCAGCTCACCATCATCGTCACCAACCCGAACGCGGTCGCGCTGACCTCCGCCGCGTTCACCGATGCCTTTCCGGCGGGCCTCTCCGCGCTGGCGGGGCCCGTCACCGTGGCGGGCAATGGCTGCACGGGCTTCACGCCTGCGACCGTCGCCGCCGGGGCAACCGCGCTCTCCTTGAGCGGCGGTACGGTCCCGGCCAGCAGCACCTGCGCGTTCTCGATCAACGTCCAGGCGGCCAGCGCGCAGAGCTACGTCAACACCCTGCCGCCGGGCGCGTTCACGAACTCGCTCAACGTCATCAACACCGCCGCCGCCACCGCCACCTTGCTCTCGCGGCCGACCATCGCCGCGAGCTTCGCGCCGCTCTCGGTGGCGGTGGGCGCGAGCTCGACGTTGAGCTTCACCATCGCGAATCCGAATGCGACCCAGCTCACGGCTGCGGCGTTCACCAGCACCTTGCCGCAGAACCTGGTCGCGGCCGGCGGAGCGGTCACCGTCACCGGCACCGGCTGCACAGGCTTCACCCCTGCGACCATCGCGGCCGGCGCGACCAGCTTCGCCCTCACCGCCGGAACCTTGCCTGCCAGCGCGTCCTGCGTGGTGTCGTTCGCGGTGAAGAGTACGGTCGCCGGCGCCTACGCGGTGACGGCGAGCGGGGTCACCACCGCCGAAACCATCGTCGCCGGAGCGGTGTCGAACACGGCCACCCTCGGCGTCGGCCAGATCGCCGTCGCCAAGGCCTTCAGCCCCGCGCAGATCCGGAGCGGCGGCACCTCGACCGTGACGCTGACGCTCTCGAACCCCGGCGCCACCACGCAGACGAACGGCGCTTTCACCGACACCCTGACCGGGATGCAGATCAGCGCCGCGCAGACCGTCGGCGGGACCTGCACCGGCACGACACCGGCGACGCTGGCTGCCGGCGCGACCAGCCTGTCGTTCACCGGCATCGCCATTCCTGCAGCGGGCTGCACCCTCTCCTTCGTCGTCACCAGCACCACGGTCGGCACCCAGACCAACACCACGAGCGGCGTTCGCACCGCGCTCCTCGCCGCCGGGCCCGCCTCCAACACCGCCAGCCTGGTCGTGACCGGACCGCCCGCCATCGCGGCCGCCTTCTCGCCCGCGACGATCGAGACCGCCGGCACCAGCACGCTGACGTTCACGCTGACGAACCCCGACACGGTGCCGCTGACGGGAGCCTCGTTCAGCGACGTGCTCGACCCCGCGCTCTTCGTCGCGGGCGCCGGAACCGTCACCGCCGGCGGAAGCTGCGTGGGCGCTTCCGGGAACAGCTTCACCGCCGGAACGGGCGGGGCGACCTTGAGCTTCAGCGGCCTGACCATTCCGGCGGGCGCCGGCGGCTGCACCGTCACGCTGGCAGTGTCGAGCAACACGGCGAGCCCGGCAGCGGGCTACGCGAACACCGCGAGCGGCCTCTCCAGCACCGAGGCCGCCACCTCCCCCGCGTCCAACACCGCCCGCCTCGTCGTCGCGGCGCCGGCGACCATCGCCGAGGCCTTCGGCACTCCGGCAATTGCCCAGGGCGGCACCAGCACGCTCACCTTCACCCTGACGAACCCGGGCAACGTTGCGCTCACCCAGGCCAGCTTCGCCGACCCGCTCGTCAACCTGGCGGTGGCCGCTTCCGGCGCGGCCGCGGGAAGCTGCGCGGGGGCGTCGTCGAACACGTTCGCCTCGGGCCAGACCGGCACGCTCACGTTTGCGGGCCTGACCATCCCCGCGGGCGGAAGCTGCACGGTGACCGTCGCGGTGACCAGCAGCAACTCCGGCTCCAACGACAACACCGCGACCGGCGTGACCGCCCTGCAGACGCCCGTCGCCGGACCGCCCTCGAACACCGCCACGCTGACCGTCTACTCGCCCGCCACCGTCTCGATGGGCTTCAGCCCCGGCACCATCTTGAGCAGCACCTCGCTCGCGACCAGCTTCTCCACCTTGGTGATCACGCTTGCGAACAACAACGCGGTGCCGCTCACTTCGGTGGCCTTCACCGACTCGCTCGCGAGCATGCAGATCTTCGCGGCTGGCGCGGCGGGCGGCACCTGCGCAGGCGCATCCGGCAACAGCTTCGCAGCCGGCGCGACCAACCTGTCCTTCGCGGGCATCACCGTCCCCGCGAGCGGCACCTGCACGGTGACGGTCCGGGTGGCGAGCGCGTCGATCAGCCCTGCCAACGGGTGGCCGAATGCGACGAGCGGCGTCTCGAGCGCGCAGACTCCCATCGCCGGCGCCGCGCCCTCGCCCGCGTTTCTCACCGTCATCGCCTTCGCCCAGATCAGCAAGGCCTTCACTCCGGCTTCGATGGCGCGCAACGACTCGACCACCATCGTCTTCACGCTGACGAACCCGAACTCGGTCGACCTCACCTCCGCGTCCTTCAGCGACGCGTTCCCGAACAACATGTCCACCATCGCTGCGGCGCAGAGCTACATCGGCAACGGCCGCGGCACCTGCACGGGGGCCATCCCCAGCGCGGGGACCGGCACCACGACCAGCGTCACCTTCTCGGGCATCCTCCTGCCCGCGAACAGCAGTTGCACGGTGATGGTGGACGTGACCGCCAGCAACAGCGGCAACTATTCGAACACCGCCAGCGGGGTGAAGACGGTCGAGACGGGGACGACGGCCGGTGCCGTCTCCAACGCGGCCACGCTGGCGGTCGGGCGCATCGCCATCACCAAGTCGTTCACGCCCGCGGCCATCGCCGTCGGCGAGACTTCGACTGTCGAGTTCGACCTGGACTCGTCGCTCGGAAACAACATCAACGGCACGCTCCTCTTCACCGACACCTTCCCCGCCGGGATGACTCTCGCCTCGCCGCTGACCACCACCAACACCTGCGGCGGCACCTTGCGGAACGTCGCCAACACCGCGGCGGCCGCGGCTGGCGGCACCGGCTTCTCGCTCCGCGGCGCCACCCTCCGGAACGGCGCGACCTGCACGGTGACGGTGGTGGTCGGCGTCAACGCTGCAGGCAGCTACGCGAACACTTCCAGCGCGGCCACCGTCGGCAACAACGCGCAAGGGCCGGTCAGCAACACCGCCACCTTGACCGCGGTTTCGAAGGCCACCATCGCCGAAACGTTCAATCCGAGCTCGGTCGATACCTACCGGCCTTCGCAGCTCACCTTCACGCTGACCAATTCCAACACCGGTTCGTTGACGTCCTGCAGCCTGACCGATGCGCTGACGGGCTTCGCGGTCGCTTCGCCGCCGTCGATCGGGGGCACCTGCCAGAGCGTCGCTGCGTCGCCCGCGTTGGTCGCGGGAGCGACCGCCCTGAGCCTGACGGTGCCGTCCTTGAGCGCGGGAAGCTGCACCATCACCGTGCCGGTCACGACCGGAACCGCCGGCACCGTGACGAACGCCGCCTCCGGCCTCAAATGCGCCGACTACACCACCGCCGGAGCTGCGCCCGCTCTTGCCTCCGCCACCTTCAACAAGCTGCCCATACAGCTCTTGAAGAGCGCCAACGTGGTGCAGGCCGCCCCGGGCACCGCGGTGACCTACACCATCAGCTACGCCAACCCGAACGCGCAGCAGGCGCTGCAGAACATCGTCATCACCGACGCGACGCCCCAGTTCACCACCTTCACTTCGGCGGC
>DASXHM010000216.1:0-16929 GCA_036488495.1 Myxococcales bacterium
CGACCAGCTGAACGCCTTCGCGTCGGAGGTCAGCCGCGTGGCGCGCGAAGTTGGCACCGAAGGCAAGCTGGGCGGCCGCGCGGAAGTGCCCGACGTGGCCGGCACGTGGAAGGACCTCACCGACTCGGTCAACTCGATGGCGGCGAACCTCACGAACCAGGTGCGCAACATCGCCGAGGTGACGACCGCCGTCGCCAACGGCGACCTGTCCAAGAAGATCACCGTCGACGCGCGCGGCGAGATCTCCGAGCTCAAGAACACCATCAACACGATGGTCGATCAGCTCAACTCGTTCGCGTCCGAGGTCACCCGCGTCGCCCGCGAGGTCGGCACCGACGGCAAGCTCGGCGGCCAGGCCGCGGTCGAGGGCGTCGCCGGCACGTGGAAGGACCTGACCGACAACGTCAACTTCATGGCGACCAACCTCACCACCCAGGTGCGCGGCATCGCGCGGGTCGTGACGGCGGTCGCAAACGGCGATTTGACCCAGCAGCTTCGGGTCGAGGCGAAGGGCGAGATCGCCGCGCTCGCCGAGACCATCAACGCGATGACCGAGACGCTGGGCGTCTTCGCCGAGCAGGTCATCGACGTGGCCCGCACCGTCGGCGTCGACGGGAAGCTGGGCGCGCAGGCCGAGGTGCCCGGAGTCGCCGGCACCTGGAAGGACCTGACCGACAACGTCAACCTGCTCGCCTCGAACCTCACTTCGCAGGTGCGCAACATCGCGGAAGTCACCACCGCCGTCGCCCGCGGCGACCTGTCGAAGAAGATCACCGTCGACGTGAAGGGCGAAATCCTCGAGCTGAAGAACACCATCAACACCATGGTCGATCAGCTCAATTCATTTGCCGGCGAAGTCACCCGCGTCGCGCGCGAGGTTGGCACCGACGGAAAGCTGGGCGGCCAGGCGGAAGTGCGCGGCGTGTCGGGCGTCTGGAAGGACCTCACCGACAACGTGAACTTCATGGCCTCGAACCTGACCACCCAGGTGCGTGGCATCGTCAAGGTCGTCACCGCGGTCGCCAACGGCGACCTGACCGAGAAGCTGCAGGTCAACGCCAAGGGCGAGATCGCGGCCCTCGGCGAGACGCTCAACAACATGACCAAGACGCTGGGCATCTTCGCTCAGCAGGTCATCAACGTCGCCCGCACCGTCGGCGTGGAAGGCAAGCTCGGCGCGCAGGCGGAAGTGCCGGGAGTTGCCGGTACCTGGAAGGACCTGACCGACAACGTCAACCTGCTCGCGAACAACCTGACTTCGCAGGTCCGCAACATCGCGGAAGTGACGACGGCGGTCGCGAACGGAGACCTGTCGAGGAAGATCACCGTCGACGCGAAGGGCGAAGTGCTGGAGCTGAAGAACACCATCAACACCATGGTGGATCAGCTGCGAAGCTTCGCCGGCGAAGTGACGCGCGTCGCGAAGGACGTCGGCACCGACGGAAAGCTGGGCGCGCAAGCGGACGTGAAGGGCGTCAGCGGCACCTGGAAGGACCTCACCGACAACGTCAACATCCTCGCCGGCAACTTGACCGACCAGGTCCGCAACATCGCCAAAGTGACGACGGCGGTTGCGAATGGTGACTTGAGCCAGAAGATCACCGTCGATGCGCGCGGAGAAATTCTCGCGCTCAAGAACACCATCAACACGATGGTCGATCAGCTCCGCAGCTTCGCTTCCGAAGTCACCCGCGTCGCGAAGCAGGTCGGCACCGAAGGAAAGCTCGGCGCGCAGGCGGAAGTGCCCGGAGTCGCCGGCACCTGGAAGGACCTGACCGACAACGTCAACGTCCTGGCCGGTAACCTCACCCAGCAGGTCCGCAACATCGCGAAAGTGACGACCGCCGTCGCGAACGGCGACCTCTCGCAGAAGATCTCGGTCGAAGCACGCGGCGAAATTCTCGAGCTGAAGGACACCATCAACATCATGGTGGACCAGCTCCGCTCCTTCGCCTCGGAAGTGACCCGCGTCGCGCGCGAGGTCGGCACCGACGGAAAGCTGGGCGGCCAGGCAGATGTCCGCGGCGTCAGCGGCGTCTGGAAGGACCTGACGGACAACGTGAACTTCATGGCGGCGAACCTGACCAGCCAGGTCCGCAACATCGCGAAAGTGACGACCGCCGTCGCGAACGGCGACCTCTCCCAGAAGATCACCGTCGACGTGAAGGGCGAAATCCTCGAGCTGAAGGCGACCATCAACACCATGGTCGATCAGTTGAACGCCTTCGCTTCCGAAGTGACCCGCGTCGCCCGCGAAGTCGGCACCGAAGGAAAGCTGGGCGGGCAGGCGGAAGTGCCGGGAGTCGCCGGCGTCTGGAAGGCGCTCACCGACAACGTCAACTTCATGGCCCGCAACCTCACCACCCAGGTGCGCGGCATCAGCAAGGTCGTGACCGCGGTGGCGAACGGCGATCTGGCGCAGAAGCTGACCGTCGACGCCAAGGGCGAGGTCGCAGCGCTGGCAGAGACCATCAACGCCATGACCGACACGCTGTCGACCTTCGCCGAGCAGGTGTCGGGAGTCGCGCGCGAGGTCGGTATCGAAGGAAAGCTGGGCGGCCAGGCGAAAGTGCCGAACGCAACCGGCACCTGGCGGCAGTTGACCGACAACGTCAATCAGCTCGCAGCATCGCTCACCACCCAGATCCGCGCCATTTCGGAAGTGGCCACCGCGGTGACGAAGGGCGATCTCACCCGCGCCATCACCGTCGAGGCCGAAGGCGAAGTCGCGAAGCTGAAGGACAACATCAACCAGATGATCGTCAATCTGCGCGAGACCACGCAGAAGAACCAGGAGCAGGACTGGCTCAAGACGAACCTGGCGAAGTTCTCCTCGATGATGCAGGGGCAGAAGAACCTCGACACCGTCAGCCGCCTGATCATGAGCCAGCTCACTCCGCTGGTTTCGGCGCACCACGGCGCGTTCTTCATGGTCGACCAGGAGGGCCCCGTCCAGGTGCTCAAGCTGGTCGCGACCTACGCGTACAAGGAGCGGAAGGGCATCGCCAACCGGTTCCGCTTCGGCGAGGGCCTGGTCGGGCAGTGCGCCTTGGAGAAGAAGGCCATTCTCCTCACCCGCGTCCCGTCCGACTACATCCAGATCAGCTCGGGCTTGGGTGAGTCGGCGCCGCTCAACATCATCGTCCTGCCGGTGCTCTTCGAGGGCGAGGTGAAGGCCGTCTTGGAATTGGCCTCGTTCAATCCGTTCAGCGCCATCCACCAGATCTTCCTCGACCAGCTCACCGAGTCCATCGGCGTCGTGCTCAACATGATCACCGCCTCGATGCGCACCGAGGAGCTGCTCCAGCAGTCGCAAGGGCTGACGCAGGAGCTGCAGAGCCAGTCGAAGGAGCTCACCGTCCAGCAGGAGGAGCTGAAGAAGTCGAACGCGGCCTTGGAGCAGCAGGCGCTGGAACTCGAAGAGAAGGCGAAGCAGCTCGAGGAGCAGAACCAGAACATCGAAGTGAAGAACCGCGAGGTGGAGCTCGCAAGAGCCTCGCTCGAAGAGAAGGCCGAGCAGCTCTCGCTCATCTCCAAGTACAAGAGCGAGTTCCTCGCCAACATGAGCCACGAGCTGCGCACGCCGCTCAACTCGCTGCTCATCCTCGCGAAGCTCCTCTCCGACAACAAGGACGGGAACCTCACCGACCGGCAGATCGAGTACGCGAAGACCATCTACGCGTCGGGCGGAGACCTGCTCTCGCTCATCAACGAGATCCTCGATCTGTCCAAGGTCGAGGCCGGCAAGATGCAGATCGAGCCGCGCGACATCGCGCTGCCCGACCTGCGCGAGTACTTCGACCGCACCTTCCGGCCGGTCGCCGAGCAGAAGGGGCTCGACTTCACCATCGAGATGGGCCCGCGGCTGCCCGGCCACATCCGCACCGACCCGCAGCGTTTGCAGCAGGTGCTCAAGAACCTGCTCGCCAACGCGTTCAAGTTCACCGAGGAGGGCGGCGTGCGGCTGGTGATGGACGCCGTCACCGACCGGAGCAGGCTGGAGAGCGAAGTGCTGCAGCGCTCGCGCAGCGTCATCTCCTTCTCGGTGGTGGACACCGGCATCGGCATTCCCAAGAACAAGCAGAAGATCATCTTCGAGGCGTTCCAGCAGGCGGACGGAACCACCAGCCGCAAGTACGGCGGCACCGGCTTGGGCCTCTCCATCTCGAGGGAGATCACGAGGCTCTTGGGCGGCGAGATTCACGTCGAGAGCGAGCCCGGCCAGGGGTCGTCGTTCACTCTCTTCCTGCCCGACCGCTACTCGGGTCCGGAGGCCGAGGAGGACGATCTGCCGCGCACGCCGCCTCCGCCGCGGCTGCCGAGGGTGGAGAAGCGCACCAAGAGCGAGCCGCCGGCGGTGAACATGCTCACCGAAATCGCGCCCGTTCCCGACGCGCGCATCGCCGAACCCGTCGAGGACGACCGCGAGCACCTGCGCGAAGGCGACAAGGTGCTGCTCGTCATCGAGGACGACGTGAAGTTTGCCCGCATCATGGTGGCGATGGCGCGCGAGAAGGGCTTCAAGGCGGTGGTGGCGACGCGCGGCGACACCGGCCTCGCGCTCGCCAACGAGCTGCAGCCCGCCGCCATCACCCTCGACATCCAGCTTCCGGTGGTGGACGGCTGGTCCATCCTCGATCGCTTGAAGCGCAACCCGCGCACCCGGCACATCCCGGTGCACGTCATCTCCATCGTCGAAGGCAGCCGCAAAGGCGCGGCCATGGGCGCGTTCGCCTATCTGGAGAAGCCGGTCAGCAAGGAGGCGTTGGAAGGCGCCTTCAGCCACATCTCCGGATTCGTCGACCGCAAGGTCAAGCGGCTCCTCGTCATCGAGGACGATCCCGTCCAGCTCGAGAGCATCGTCAACCTCTTGCAAGGCGCGGACGTGGACATCGTCAAGGCGGGCGGAGGCCACGACGCGCTCGCCCAGCTCGAGCAGGGCGAGTTCGACTCGGTGGTCCTGGACCTGCTGCTCTCCGACATGGACGGGGGAAAGCTGCTCGAGACCATCAAGACGCAGCCGCGCTTCAAGGAGCTGCCCATCGTCGTCTACACGGGCAAGGAGCTGTCCAAGAAGGAAGAGCAGCGGCTGAAGAAGTATGCCGAGTCGGTGGTGCTGAAGTCCGGCGCGAGCTCGCCGGAGAAGCTGCTCTCCGACACCGCGCTGTTCCTGCACCGGGTGGAATCGACCATGCCGGACGGCGCCAAGGAGATCCTGCGGGAGAAGCGCGAGCTCGACGACCGCATCGCCGGCCGCAAGGTCTTGATCGTCGACGACGACGTGCGCAACATCTTCGCCCTGACGAGCGTCCTCGAAAGCCAGGGGTTGGACGTGCTGCACGCCGAGAACGGGCGCGACGGCATCGAGACGCTGGAGCGCAATCCGGACGTCAACGTCGTCCTGATGGACGTGATGATGCCGGAGATGGACGGGTACGAGACGATGCGGGCCATCCGCCGCGATCCGGCGCACAAGTCGTTGCCCATCATCGCCATCACCGCCAAGGCGCTCAAGGAAGACCGGGAGAAGTGCATCGCGGCCGGCGCCTCGGACTACCTGCCGAAGCCTGTCGATGCCGACAAGCTGATGGAGCTGATCAAGCTCTGGGCGCGCGGATAAGGGATGAAGGTCGAGGGAGCACGCGGATGACGCACGGCCGGTCGCCGCAGAACAGCGAAATCATGGAGGCGCCGCACGCGCGCATCCTGATGGTCGATGACCATCCTCCGAACCTGGTCGCGCTGGAAGCCATCCTCCAGCCGCTCGGGCAGGAGCTGGTCGCGGCCACCTCGGGCGAGGCCGCGCTCCGCAAGGTGCTCACCACCGATTTCGCGGTCATCCTCATGGACGTGCAGATGCCGGGGCTCGACGGCCTGCAGACGGCGAAGCTGATCAAGGAACGGCCGCGCAATCGGCACGTCCCCATCATCTTCCTCACCGCCATCCACAAGGACCCGAGCAACATCTTCCGCGGCTACGAAGAGGGCGCGGTCGACTACCTGCTCAAGCCGTTCGAGCCGGCCATCCTCCGCGCCAAGGTGAAGGTCTTCGTCGACCTGTGGCGGATGGGCGAGGTGGTCAAGCGCCAGGAGGCGCTGCTGCGTGCGCAGGAACTGGTCGAGCTGGAGCGCCGCAGCGAGCTGCGCTTTCGCGCTCTCACCGATTCGATGCCCCAGTGCGTCTGGGCCGCGCGCGCCGACGGCGACATCTACTACTGCAACCGCGTCTGGAGCGACTACGCCGGCCCGGGAGCGGGCATCACCTTCTTCGAATCGGTTCCCGAAGAAGAGCTGCAGGACCTGCGCGATTCGTACCGCGCGGCCATCCGTAAGGGTGAAGCACTCACCCGCGAAGTGCGTTTGAAACGGCACGACGGCGTCTGGCGCTGGCACCTCTGCCGGATGGTGCCGGAGAAGGATCTGCACGGCAGGGTGTCGGGCTGGATCTGCACCGCCACCGACATCGACGAGAACCTGCGGCTTCTCGCCTCGGAGAAGGAAGCGCGGTCGCAGGCGGAGATCGCGAACCGCACCAAGGACGAATTCCTCGCCACCGTCTCGCACGAGCTGCGCACGCCGCTCAACGCCATCCTCGGCTGGACCCGGATGCTGCGCTCGGGTGCGGTGGAGCAGAAGTCGCTCGCGCGCGTGCTCGAGACCATCGAGCGCAACGCCCGGGCGCAGACCCAGCTCGTCGAGGACATCCTGGACGTCTCGCGCATCATCGCCGGCAAGCTGCGGGTGGACATCCGCCGCATCGACCTGCACGCGGTGATGCGGGCGGCGCTCGAATCGGTCCGGCCCGCAGCAGAGGCGCGCGGGGTGGAGCTGGAGTTCCGCATGTCGGAAGACTCCGCCGACTTCTGCGGCGACCCCGATCGCCTGCAGCAGATCTTCTGGAACCTGCTCTCCAACGCGATCAAGTTCACCAGCCGCGGCGGCAAGGTCGAGACGTGCGTGGACCGCGAGCAGTCGCACGTGCGCATCGTGGTCAGCGACACCGGCTTGGGAATTCCCGCCTCCTTCCTGCCGCACGTCTTCGATCGGTTCCGCCAAGCGGATAGCTCCATCACCCGGGCGCAGGGCGGCCTCGGCCTGGGGCTCGCCATCGTCCGGCACCTCGTCGAAGTGCACGGCGGCACCGTCGAGGCGCACAGCGACGGCGAAGGCAAGGGGTCGCGCTTCACGGTCCGCATGCCGCTCCGCGCGGTTGCGCCGCTGGCCCAGGCCAAAGAGGGCGATCCGCTGCCCGCCGACAACCACGCCATTTCCGTCCGGCTCGACGGCGTGGAAGTGGTGGTGGTGGACGACGAGCCGGACGCGCGCGAGCTCGTCTGCGCGGTCCTCGCCCGTGCCGGCGCGAAGGTGCGGCAGGCCGCCTCGGTCGATGACGCGCTTGCGCTGGTCCGAGCGCAGAAGCCGGACGTGCTCGTCTCCGACATCGGGCTTCCGCAGCAGGACGGCTACACGCTGATCGAGCGCGTCCGCCAGCTTCCGGCAGCGGAAGGCGGCCTGGTGCCGGCGGCCGCGCTCACCGCCTACGCCGGCGAGAACGACCATCGCCGCGCGCTCGCAGCCGGCTTCCAGGCGCACGTGACGAAGCCCATCGAACCGGCAGACCTGACGCTCCTGGTTGCCTCGCTCGCGGGCCGCACGCACCACGAGATCCCGCGCCGCCCGCCGGAGCTTCGCCAGGAACCCCTGCGCAGCGACATCACGCACTGAGGTCCGCGCCAATGAGCAAGGAAGAGAAAGAAAGCGCGCTGGCCGAAGCCGCGCTGGCCCTCGATCGCGAGCTGCACCGCTACGAAGAGCTGTCGGAGAGCGCGCTGCGGGTGAAGCTGAACAGCGAGAAGAACGTCGAGCGCGCCACCGAAGCGTTGGCGCGCGCCGCCGAGAGCCAGGACCGCATTCACAAAGACGTGCAGGGGCTGGTCGCCGCGGTGGCCCAAGCCCGGCAGAAGCAGGAAGCCGACGCGCAGATGCTGATCGCGCGGGCGCACGAGATCGCCGCGCGCCGGGGCGAGTTCGCCCAGATGGCCGGCCGGATGGGAAACCTTGGAAAGCTGGCGAAGGAAGTGCAGGACCTGTTGAAGGGCCCGGCGCCTGAGTTCGACGAGGTGGACCGCAAGATGGAAGAGGTCGCGCGCGACGCCGCGGACATCGAGCGGGACGCGGGTGCGAGGCAGATGGAAGACCTGCAGCGGCAAGCGGAGTCGTTGCGCGCGCAGGTGGTGTCGGCGCGGAACAAGCTGTCGCTCCTCCGCAAGCCGCGCGGGCAGGCGTGAGCTGCGCAGTGTAAAGTCGGGTCCGGCATGCTCCTCCTGCTCCTCGCCGCCGCCCATGCGATCTCGCCACAGCCGCTGCGGATCGCCGCTGCCGCGAACCTGCAGGGCACGCTGGAAGAGGTGGTGGCTGCCTGGTCGTCGAGTTGCGACGGCTGCAAGGCCAACGTCACCTATGGCGCCTCCGGTACGCTCGCCGCGCAGATCGAGAACGGCGCGCCGTTCGATCTCTACCTCGCCGCGGATGCGCGCTACCCGCAGAAGGTGGCGGAGGCGGGCTACGCAGAGGGGGCGCCATTCATCTATGCGAGAGGGAAGCTTGCGCTCTGGGTGCCTTCGGCCTCGACGCTGCCCATCGAGCAGCTCGGGCTCGAGGCGCTGAAGGACGCCTCGCGCGTCGTCATCGCCAACCCCGCGCTCGCGCCTTACGGAAAGCTCGCCATCGAGGCGCTGAAAGTCGCCCGGCAGGAGGATCCCCGGCGGCTCTTGCTCGCCGAGAGCGTCGCGCAGGCCGCGCAGCAGGCGCAGAGCGGGGCGGTCGACGCCGCGCTCTTGCCGCTCTCGCTCGTCTTGCGCATGCCCGGGCGGCACATCGAGCTCGCCTCCGCCATCGAGCAAGGCGGCGTGGTGCTGCGCGGCGCGCACGATCTCCGCCTCGCCCGCGCCTTCGCCGACTTTCTCTTGAGCCCCGTGGCGAGGAAGATCCTCGCCCGCCACGGCTACGCCTGATGGACCTGCAGGCGCTTCGGCTTTCGCTCCTGCTCGCAACCCTGACCGCGCTTTCGCTGCTGGTCATCGGCCTGCCTGTTTCGCACTGGCTCGCCTCGGCACGCTTCAAAGGCAAGGCGGTGGTCGAGGCGGTGTTGTCCTTGCCGCTCGTCTTGCCCCCGACCGTGCTCGGCTTCTACCTCTTGGTCGCGATGGGGACGAAGAGCCCGCTCGGCCGCGCCTGGGTTGCGCTCACCGGCCATCCGCTGGCGTTCAGCTTCGCAGGGCTCCTCATCGCGTCCATCGTCTATGGGTTGCCCTTCGCGGTGCAGCCGTTCACGGCGGCCCTCTCGCAGGTGGATCCGCGGCTGACCGAGGCGGCGTCCACCCTCGGAGCCTCGCCCTTTCGCGCGTTCTTCCGCATCAGCCTTCCGCTCGCCGCGCCCGGCATCGTCGCCGGCACGGTCTTGAGCTTCGCCCACGCGCTTGGCGAATTCGGAGTCGTCTTGATGGTCGGCGGCAACATCGCAGGAGAGACGCGGACGCTCTCCATCGCCATCTTCGATTCCGTCGAGGAGCTCGACTACGCCGCCGCCAACACCACCGCGCTCTTCCTGCTCGGCGTCTCCTTCGCGGTGCTGGTCGCGGTTTCGCTCCTGCGGCGAAAGGCATGAGCGCGCTCGAAATGGATTTCGTGCGCCGCTATCCGAAGGGCGCGGAAGTCCGGGCCGCCCTCTCGCTTCCGGCCGAAGGGGTCACTGTCCTCTTCGGACCGTCCGGCTCGGGCAAGAGCACCATCCTTCGCTGCCTCGCCGGCCTCGATCGGCCGCAAGAAGGGTTCATCCGATTCGGGGGAGAGACCTGGGCGGACGGACAAGCGTTCGTGCCGGCCCGGCAGAGGCGCATCGGGATGGTCTTCCAGGACCACGCGCTCTTCCCGCACATGACCGCGCGCGAGAACGTCGATTTCGGGGCCCGCGACGGCGCCGCGCAGGAGGCGGTCGAGCTGCTCCGGATCGGCGGGCTCTTGCATCGCAAGCCCGCGCAGCTCTCCGGCGGCGAGCGGCAGCGGGTGGCGCTTGCGCGGGCCCTCGCGACCCGGCCGCGGCTCTTGCTCCTCGACGAACCGCTTTCGGCCCTGGACGCGCCCGCCCGGGCCGAGCTGCGGTTCGAGCTGCGCGCGCTGCTCCATGCGGCGAAAGTGCCGGCCATCTTCGTCACCCACGAGCGCGCGGAGGCGCTGGCCCTGGGCGACCGGCTGGCGGTTTTGGCGGAAGGCCGGATCCGCCAGCTCGGCCCCGTGCACGAAGTCTTCAGCGCACCGAACGACCTCGTGGTCGCGCGGGTGGTCGGCACTGAGAACGTCGCGCAGGCGAAGGTCCTGCGCATCGCCGACGGCATCGCGCAAGTGCAGGTCGGTCAGGCGGTTCTGTCGGCGGTTGCGCTCGAGCTTTACGGAGACGACTGCTACGCGTGCATCCGCGCCGAGGAGATCGTGCTCGAACGCACCGCCACCGGGACGACCAGCGCGCGCAACGAGCTGGCCGCCACCGTCGTCGCGGTCTCTCCGGAAGGGCCGCTCGTGCGGGTGGTGCTCGACTGCGGGTTCCGTTTGGTCGCGCTCGTCACCGTCAGCTCCGCGCGCGATCTGGCGCTGGCGCCGGGGGCGAGGGTGGCGGCGCTGGTGAAGGCGCCCGCCATCCGGCTGGTCCCACGCTGAAGCCCGCTCCGCGCCACGCTGCGCATCGGGGTCCGCGCCACGCTGCGCGTCAGCTCCGCGCGGCCGCCATCTTCTTCAGCACCGTGTCGACCAGGATGAACCAGTCCTTCACTTCCGGTGTCGCGCCGACGTCGGTCGGCAGGTCGAGCAGCTTCGCGCCCGCTTTGTCGGCCACGAGCGACGCAATCTTCCGGTTGTAGAAGTCCTCCATCAACAACATTGTCGCGTGCTGCGCCTTCATCTCCCCGATCAGCCGGACCAGGTGCTCCGGGTCGGGCGGAATCCCCGGCTTCGGCTCGACGTAGCCGACCTCGGTCATGCCCAGCCACTGCGACACATACGACCAGCTCTTGTGGTACGTCGCGACCTTCGCGCCCTTCATCTTGGCGACGAGCGGCGCCCACTCTTTTTCCTTCGCGTCCACCTTCGCGTTGAAGGCCGCCAGGTTCTTTTCGTAGTCGGCCTTTCCCGCCCCGTCGATCTGCTCCAGCCGCTGGGCAATCTCCTTGGCCAGGAGCTTCGCGTTGGAAGGGGGCAGCCAATAGTGCGGATTCCCCTGCGGGTGGATGTCCCCCATCGAGCGGTCGATCTTGACGGTCGGCACGTCCTCGACCGGGATGGCCTGCGAGCAGTCGAGGTTGCCCGGCTCGCCGGTCTGGATCTTCGGATTGCGCGAACCCAGGACGAGCGGCGGCAGCCAGCCGATCTCGAGCTCGAGACCGACGTGCAGCAAGAGGTCCGCCTTGTTCAAGGTCAGCATCAAGCTCGGCTTCGGCTCGACGAAGTGCGGATCCTGGTACCCCTTCGAGAGCGACTCGACGCTGACCCGATCGCCTCCCACTTCCTTGGCGAGCGAACCCAAAGTCGAGATGCTGGAGACGACGTTGACCTTGGCGCTGGCGAGAGCGGGGAAGAGGAGGACGAGCGCGAAGAGGACTTTCATTTCAGCCTTTCAGAATGGATGGGCGCCGTGCGCGCCGATGGAGAACTCGATCTGCAGATAGGCTGCGTACGACGCTTGCGGGCTTGCGGCGGTGGTGACCGTCGGCTGGAAGAGGCCTTCGCCTTCGGCGTGCTCGGTCTCGAGGTAGCCGCGCACCCGCGCGAATTCGCTCGCCTGCCAGGTGAGATCGACGGCGGCGCGCAAGGTACGGCCGGTCACGGTGGACTGGGGAAGGCCGATGTAATCGCCGCGCAGCCCGGCGAACCAATTGCGCGCGAACTGCAAGACGAGCTGCGAATACGCGCCGCCGTCCCATTCAGCGCCGATTCCCGCGCCGTCGCCCAGGTGTCGGAAGATCGCCTCGCTCTGCCACGCCAGCGAGGTGTACCCGCCGGTCTCGTTGGGCGGCTTCCACTTGACGTAGAGATCTCCGCCAAAGACGAGGCTGCGTCGGCCGGCGCCAGGCACGATCGGCGAACCGGCGGTGAGAAATCCGCCCGACACGCCGGTCGCGCCGGAGAAGCCGCCATAGACCGAGAACGAATCGCCGATGGGCACAAAGTACTTCGCCTCCACCGCATAGGTCAGGTCGGTCGCCGATCCGCCGCCGAAGCTCGACACGGCGGCGGCGGTCCCGTCCTCCGCCACGTCGGGTGAGGGGATGGAAAACGCTTCCGCGTAGAGGACCAGATAGAACGGCGCCGGCGTCAGCCAACTGACCTGCGCACCCGGCCCGCGCAAACCGTCCGCGCCGAGGAAGGCCGCGTTGAGGAGCGGTCTGCGGGTGAAGTCCTGCACGTGCAGGTGCTGGCCGTTCTGCCGTCCGAAGGCGCTCCGGAAGGTGCCCGCCTTGATCTGCAGATTGTCCGGCATGCTGGTGGTGGTGGCGAACGCTTCTTCCACTTCGAGCCCGCTCAGGTTGGGGATGGTCAGGAAGACGTCGCCGCGAAAGTACGGATCGACGATGGCGGATGCAGCCAGCTCCACCTCCTGCGCGGTGAATCCGGCGCCGGGCGAGCCGGGTCCTCCGCGAAGATCGGGGTCGTCACCGTTGCGGTAGGAGACGCGCCGGCGTTCGTAGCCCGCGTTGCCGTCGAGGATGGCGCTGATGTCGGGGTTGAGCGACTGGGTACCACGGGCGCGCTGCGGGGTGGCCGGGGTCGGCGAAGGCTCGGGCGAGGTCGAAGTCGAGCTCGTCGGCACGGCAGAGGAGGGCGCCGCATTCTTGCCCTTGGAGGCGGCGTCCTGTTGGAGCGCGTTTTCCAGCTCCTTCTTCAGCGCCGCGTCGTCGTCCGCAGGCTTTTCTTGACCGGCCGCCGGGCTTTGCGAAGCGCCTGAGGTCTGCGGAGCGGTTTGCGGCGCTGTCGTTGCCGGTGGCGCCGGCTGCTCCTGGGCGACGGCTTGCGCAGGTTTCTGCTGCTGGGCGGAGACTGCGAGGGCTGGAAGCAACCAGAAACCGACGAGCCAAGAGCGCATGCACCCTCCGCGCGCAGTGACACAACGTGGCGAGCGCGTATTCAACCGACGTTCGGGCCGGTTTGCGCGCTGCGCGACAGGAAAGCTTTGTGCGGGGCAGGCGTGCGGTGGTAAAAGTGCACCTCGGATGCGCTGGCTTCTGCACAGCCGCTGGGCACGTTCCCTCGCCATCGTGGGCGTGTACCTGCTGTCGTTCCAGGCGCTTGGCCTGACGCGCATCGCCTTTGCCCGGGAAGTGGACGAGTGCTGCTGCCATCACCGCAGCGCCGCCTGCCACTGCCCGATCTGCACGCACGACCGCGCCGTCAAGTCGGGCAAGCCGTTCATGCAGAGCTGCGGCGCCCACGCAGACCAGGTCGAGATCATCGTCCTCGAACCCACGCTGCCCGCGCCGACACTGCTCGGCCCGGCGCCGCGCGTCGTTTTCGCGGCTCCTCGCGCGCAGCCCGCAAGCCTCATCGAAGCTCCTCCAAGAGAAGTGCCCACGCCGCCACCGCTTCGTTCCGCGGTGTAGTACCCCGGTCTTTCACGACCGGGTCGATGCGGTGTGTTGGTCGCGAGCCTCGCCGGTTCGCGCGCTTCCTTTCGATCATTTTCTTGGAGTCAACCCTCATGCGTTTCCTTGCCTTGTCGTTCACCCTTGCGTTCGTTCTGATCTCTTCCCCCGTCCTCGCTTGCTCCGTCTGCGGGTGCGATCCCACCGGCGGCAACCTCGGCCTCGATCGCCCGGCGGAGAGCGAGATGCGCCTCTCCATCGAAGACCGCTACCTCGCCAAGGAATCCGGCGCGGGCGACGAGCACGAAGGCGAGAAGGAAGATCGCCTCAACCTGCGCGTCCAGTATTCGCCGCCCATCCCGCGGCTCTCGCTGCAGCTCGACGTCCCCATCTACACCTGGAAGGCGCACTACGGCGCGACCGGCGTCAGCGACGACACCAACCAGGGCCTCTCGGACGTGTCCTTGACCGCGCGCTACGAGCTGCTCCACTTCGGCGGCTGGACGCACGTCGTCTCGCTGCTCGGCACCGTCAAGGCCCCGACCGGGCCCAACAACCACATCGCCGTCGGCATCGACGACCCCGGCACCCCCGACGAGCACAAGCAGCTCGGCACCGGCACCTGGGACGAGACGTTGGGCCTCTCGTACACCTACGGCGATTTCCCCACCGTCGCATACGCCTCGTTCAGCGGCCGGGTGAACGGCACCAACTCGCGCGGCAACCACTTCGGCAACGCGCTCTTCGGCGTCGTCGGCGTCCGCCGCACCATCCTCGAGAGCAAGCGGCTCTACTTCTCGCTCGACGCCCAGGGCCGGAACGCAGGCAAGGACACCACCCCGGACGGCGTCTACGACGAGAACAGCGGCGGCTTCGTCGGCTACGGCGTCGGAACGGTGGGCTTTGCCTTCACCGAAAACCTGCTCGCGCGGTTCGTGCTCCAGGTCCCGGTGGTGAAGCAGTTGAACGGCGTCCAGGAAGAGCACCCGGTGTACTTCCTCGCCCTCGCCTACGACATGCCCACCTTCGGCGGGCGCAAGTAATGCGGTTCTGGCCGGCAATGCTTCTCGCGGCAGCCTGTGCACAGGCGCCCGTCAAAGCGTTGCCGGCCCTGACCGTCCGCACCCTGGAAGGAACGCCGGTCCGCCTGAATGACCTGCGCGGGCCCGCGCTCGTTGACCTGTGGGCCACCTGGTGCATGCCCTGCGCGCATGCGCTGCCGTTCTATGCCCGGCTGGCGCGGGAGACCGGCATCAAGATCGTCGCGATCAGCGTCGACTCGAACGACGAGGCGGTGCGCAAGTGGATGAGGCACCACGAGGCGCCGTTCACCATCTTGCGCGACCCCAACGGCGAAGTGGCCGAGGAGCTGGGCATGAAGCTGATGCCGACGTCGTTTCTGATCGACGCGCAGGGCCGGGTGGTGAAACGCAACGAAGGTTTCGTCGAGGCGGACGAGGCGCAGCTCGAAAAGGACGTGCGCGCGCTGATGAAGTGACATCCTTTTGACGGCTTGCTCCGCTTTCGGCAGAGTGCGCGCGCAGATCCTCTTCGAAGGAGCCAGCCATGAAAAAAGTCTTCGCCGGATTGATTGTCGCCAGCGTCTTTTGCTTGCCCTCCGTAGCGGCGCTCAAAGAGGGCGAGAAGGCGCCCGAGTTCAAAGCGCCCGCCTCGATGTCCGGCAAGGAGTTCACCTTCGACTTGAAGCATGCGCTCAAGAAGGGCCCGGTCGTCGTGTACTTCTATCCGGCGGCGTACACCGGCGGCTGCGATGTCGAGGCGCACACCTTCTCGGAGAACAGCGACAAGTTCGCCGCCGCCGGCGCGAGCATCATCGGCGTCTCGCTCGACAAGATCGAGCGGCTGAACAAGTTCTCCGCCGACCCGCAATACTGCGCGGGCAAGATCCCCGTCGCCTCCGACGCGGACGGCAAGATCGCCAAGAGCTACGAGCTCCAGGTTCGCGGCCCCAAGGAAGGCGCGAAGACCGTCACCGGCGAGGAGATCGGCCACGGCTTCGCCGAGCGCACCACCTTCATCGTCATGCCGGACGGCAAGATCGCCGCCACCATCGGCAACATGGCCCCGGCCGACAACGTCCAGAAGACGCTGGAGACCGTGCAGCACCTGAAGAAGGGGTAGCGGTTACCGCGTGAGGTGGGTGAATTTCGAGCCGAGCATCTGCTCGTAATGCACCGCCATGTCCTTCGGGACCCGCGCTTGCAAGAGCGCGCCGGCGACGCCGCACGCGACCACCACGCCGAGAGCGCGGCCGAGGCGCCCGTTCAAGATGCGGTCGCGCGCGACCCGCGCCACCAAGACCTGGTTGACCGCCGCGGACGCGAGTGAAGCCAGGACGGCGGCGACGCCGGCGACCTGCGGAGTGGTGGTCCCCTGCGCGGCGAGCATCGCCGCCGACGCGACCGCCGATGCGCTGGAGACGCAGCCGCCGACGATGCTGACCGCGTAGAAGCCGGCTTGCCCGAGAGCGTCCTGCGCGAGCGTGCCGACGATCTGCAGCACCAAAAAGATGAGGCCGAATTTCAACGCGGACTGGAGCGAGAAGGGCGAGCGCACCGGGATCTGCGGCGGCACTGCGCTCACCTCCGCGTCCTGTTTGTGGCCGAAGTCGCGGGTGGCGAAGAGCAGGCTCGTCACCACGATCAACAGGATGGGCAAGAGCGCGGCGAGGAGCGCGGCGGTGGCGACGATTCCGAGCAGCACCGCGTTGCGCACCGCCATCGCACAGGTCGCGAGCAGGACGCCGCGATAGGCCTCGTCCTGGAGCCGCCCGTTGCTCTCGCGCTCGCGCACGGCGAGCTCCGTCACCGTCACCGTGCTGTTGACGAGGCCGCCCAAAAAGCCGGTGATCTGCACGCCCTTGGTGCCGAAAGCTTTCAAGAGCACGTAGTTGCCGAAGCCGATGGCGGCGATGAGGATGACCGTCACCCAGGCAGCGCGCGGCTGGACGAGCCCCCACGGATCCAACGCGGTAGTCGGGAGCAGCGGGTAGACGACGAAGGCGAGGATGGCGAGCATGATCGCCGCCCGCAGCTCCATCGCATTCAGCCCCAGCGAAAAGCCCGCTAGCTGCTCCTTCCAGGCGAGGAGCCCGGCGGTGGCGATGGTGACGACGACCGGCGTGAAGGTGTGGCCAACCCCGGCGAGAACGCCGACGTAGCAGGTGACGATCAGCGCCGCCGAAGTGGTCAACTCGGGGCGCTCGCCGCGGCGGATGACCTGCCAGTTCATCAGGGTGAGGAGAACGCCGACGAGGCCCAGGCTGACCAGCGCATACGCC
>DASXHM010000224.1:0-7910 GCA_036488495.1 Myxococcales bacterium
GGGTCTGCATTCCACATCGCCGACCGCATCGCGGTCATCAACGAGGGGCGCATCGTCGAAGAAGGGACGCCGCAAGAGGTGCGCAAGACGCAGGAGCCGTTCACCAAGCAGTTCCTCGCCACCTGGTTCGGGCGAGCTTAAGGTCGAGGGACCGTGCAATCCTTCTGGACTCCACTGCGTGTCGGTCTGGTCGTGGCCCTGGCGGCCGGCGCGTTCGGCTTCGGCCTCTACCTGATCGGCGCCAACGTCGGGCAGAACGGCACCTACCGTGTCTACGCCATCTTCGACGACGCCACCGGCCTGGGAGTGCGGTCGCGCGCGCAGATCGCCGGCATCGCCATCGGGCAGGTGGACCTGGTCGAGCTCGATCAGGCGACGGCGCACGCGAAGGTGTGGATCAAGGTGCGCAAGCAGTTCATCCTGCACAAGGACGCGACCATCACGAAGCGCAGCGAGTCGATCCTGGGCGACTTCCTGCTCGACGTGAATCCGGGCCATCCGGATCAGATTCCTCTGAAGGACGGCGATCAGATCACCATCGTCATCCGCCAGCCGTCGATGAACGACGTCTTCCAGTCGCTGAACAAGATCGCGGGCGACATCGGCGACATCACCGGCAACCTGCGCAAGGTGCTGGGCGGCGAGGAGGGCGAGGACAACCTGCGCACGCTGATCGCGCGCTTGCAGGCCATCACCGCGGGCATCCAGCGGGTGGTCGAGCAGAGCGGGGCGAAGCTCGACGCGACCTTGGGCAACTTCCAGAAGTTCTCCGGCGACCTGGCGAAGCTGTCGTCGGGCGAGAGCGGCGACATCGTCGCGATTCTGCAGAACACGCGCGACGCCACCTCGGAAGCGCGCGACATCCTCCACACCATCGGCGATGTGGTCGGCTCGCAGCAGAAGCAGGGCGATTTGAAGGAAGGCGTGAAGAGCCTGAAGGAGAACCTCGCCAAGCTCGACGCCACCTTGTCGAACGTCCAGGACATCACCAGCAAGATCAACAACGGCCAGGGCACCATCGGCCACCTCGTCAACGACGATCAACTGGCGAAGAACCTGGACAAAGCCTCGGGGCAGCTCACCAACCTGCTCGGCAGCGTGGGGAGCATGAAGATCGAGCTCTCGGAGCGCAGCGAGTTCTTGATCGGCGCGCCCGGGGGATTGAAATCCAATAACCCGAGCTTCGCCAACGTCGCCGCCAATACGGCTTACGATCCGTGGACGAAAAACTATTTCGCCATCCGCATCATCCCGCGGCCCGACAAGTGGTACGGCTTTGAATTGGTGGACGATCCGCGCGGCCTGACCACGCAGACCGTCACGCAGAACAAGGCGACCTGCGGCCCGGGCACGACGCCCTGTTTCCCGGCCAATTTCCCGGCCAACCTGACGCAGACCACCACCGAACGGCAGCTCAAGTTCAGCGCGTATCTCGCGAAGCGCTACGGCCCCATCAGCGGGCGCTTCGGCATCCTCGAGAACACCGGCGGCTTCGGAATCAAAGGCTATCTGTTCAACGACTCGTTGACGCTTTCGCTCGACGCCTTCGAATTCTCGAACCCGCTCAAGGACCACCCGCGCCTCAAGGCTTACGCCGATTATCGCTTCCTCGATCACCTGCTCCTGACCGCCGGCGCCGACGACATCGTCAACCCGCGCATTCCCGACCCGCAGCAGAGCACGCGGATCATCTCGGGCCGCGACTTCTTCATCGGCGCGGGGCTTTATTTTACCGACGAGGATATTTCGAAGTTGATCGGCTTGGCGGCGTCGCGGTTCTGAGGCGCGGCGGTTCGTGAAAAGCACCGCGCGCGTCCCGGCGCGTCAATCGTCATCTGAGCGTCAATTCGAGGTACGTCGCGGTCGCGATCGGGTTTTCGCGGTATGGCGCAATTTCCTTGAACCCCAGCGTTCGATACAGCGCGACTGCGGTCTGCATCGAGGCGCCGATGGTGTCGAGCCGCATGCTGCGGTAGCCGATCTTGCGCGCATCGTCGATGAGGGCCTCGACGAGCAGCCTTCCCACGCCGCGCCCGCGCGCCTGCGGTCGCACGTACAGCCGTTTCATCTCGCAGACGCCTTCCGCGTAACGGTGCAGCGCGACGCAGCCCTGCGTCTCACCGTCCGCATCGGCGAGGAGCAGCCGGCCGTTGGGTTCGGCGTAGTCGCCAGGAAGCCCAGCGAGCTCGGCATCGAAGCTCTGGAAGCACAATTCGAAGTCGAGCGACTTCGCGTACTCGAGGAAGAGGGCGCGCGCCGTTTCGACGTCTGCGGGCGAGCGAGCCTGCCGGAGCGAGATCTCGCCGTCTGTCGCAGGGACTCGTCGCATCACGCGAGCAGATATACCGCGCGGCACGCGCCTCGAGGTGGGCGAGGCTGTGTGTTGTGGGCAACCCGTGCATTACGGGGGCCAGCAACGACGTGTTTCGCCGCGGGATGGCGACGACTCCGGATCGATCCCCGCGGTAACGCTACGCCGGTGTCCGGTACCGCTCGCAAGGCGGCGGGCCTTGAGCGATGTCCCATCCGGATACATGGGTAACGCTTCGTGCGCCGAGGAGCGGTGACCGGGCGGCAAATCCGTCCAGGGACATAGGTAACAGCGAAGGCTTTGCGGCAAGGAGGTCATCTTTGCCCTCGCAGGAGACGTCACCCATGCCGGAGAGGAAGCGGTTCGTCGACCTACACCTGGCGATGGACTAATTCGTTACCGAGGTCCCTTACTTGCTCACGATACTCGCCGTCCGCAGATCAGTCGTTCGGTCTACATCACCGGGGTGGGGCTGGTTGCCCTGCATCTCGGCGGCGCGATGGAGTCAGCCAATGTTGCGCATCGTACGGCGGTACGCATTTGGTCGGTGGCGGTGTTTCGCCCAGGCTCTGAAGCGCGGCGCGAACGACGGGTTCCGAAGTCCGCTCATATCCAACTCGAACTTCACCGCGCTCGGCGAAACAGCGCATCGAGGCCAAGATCTCGCGCAATTTCGGCGCGGCAGCTAGTGCGCGGCGGCCAATCCGCTGAATGCACAGGGCAATGGACTCGTGCACCGCGTCCGGTTCGAGATCCAATAAGGAGATGACGCCATCGACGTTGGCTTGCGTCAGGTCCGTCGACGAGCCGCGCCTCAGCGATTCGAGAAGACTCTCCGCGCGTTCCGCTCGAAGGTCGACTGTCGTGGCCGCATTGACGGCGCTTATCTTCGACGCAATTTCCGAATTCCAGCGAGCGACCTGAGCAGCAGCGTCGGCTGATGTCGTGATGGCGCAACACACAACCAGAAACAACATACGATTCGTCTATCGAAGTCCGGGCGTCCGTTCAACCGAAGCGGTGCGTGTGGTCACTCGCGACTCTTGCTGGACGACCGCTGCGCTGTGTGCTACCCCGCGCGCCACTTATGGCTATCGAGAGAACGCTGAGCATCCTGAAGCCCGACGCATTGCAGAGCCACGCCATCGGAAAGGTCCTCGCCAAATTCGAGGAGTCCGGGCTGAAGCCGGTGGCGATGAAGATGATCCACCTCACCCAAACCGAAGCCGAAGGCTTCTATGCGGTGCACCGGGAGCGGCCGTTCTTCAAGTCGCTCGTGACCTACATGACCAGCGGGCCGGTCATCGTGCAGGTATTGGAAGGCGAGAACGCGGTGGCGAAGAATCGCGAGGTGATGGGGGCGACCAACCCCGCCAACGCGGCCGAGGGGACCATCCGCAAGCTGTTCGCAAAGAGCATCGAGGCGAACACGGTGCACGGTTCGGATTCGGCGGAGAACGCGAAGATTGAGATCGCGTACTTTTTCGCGCAGACGGAGCTCGTGCGGTATTAGCGCCGGCGCGGCAGGCAAGATCCGAGCGTAGGCGCTAAGCGGCCTGCGGTGGCCGCGGCTAGCGCTCGCTTTCCGACGCGGCGGCCGACCGACCGCTCTCTCGGCTGCCATCTTCGAGCGCTGCGCCCCGGCGCACGATAGAATCTCTCCTTCGTGGTCCCGACCTGGCAGTGGGTAACTCTCGTCGCAGGCTTGTTCGCCTCGGCGTTCTTCGCCTCCGCGGAGACCGCGCTGACGGCGCTGGGGGAGGCGCGCGTCGAGGCGCTGATCGACGGCGGGCGTGCTGGCACCCTCAAGCTGTGGCGTAAGCATCCCGACCGTGTCCTCGCGGCGCTTTTGCTCGGCAGCACGCTGGTCAACGTCGGCATGGGCTCCTTGGTCGCGCTGGTCGCCGACGAAGCCGGCGTCGGCAGGGCGATTGCGCTCCTCACCGGCATCGCGACGTTGATCATCCTGCTGTTCGGCGAGATCACCCCCAAGACCTTCGCCAAGCGGCACGCGAGCGTGTTTGCCGTCTTGGTGATGCCCGCCGTGGCCGCCTTCTGTTACCTGCTCTACCCACTGGTGCTGTTGCTGGTGCAGGTGCCGCGGCTCTTGTCGCGCTGGGCAGGGATGGACGGGGTGGTGGCGAGCGAGTCGGTCACCTCCGAAGAGCTCGAGTACCTGATCGAGCTCGGCGCGCGGCAGGGCAGCATCGACAAAGTGCGCGAGGAGCTGTTGAGCTCCGTCCTCGCCTTCACCGAAGTGCTGGTGAAGGAGATCATGACCCCGCGCACGCGGGTGGTGGCGCTGGGCGACGACGCCAGCTACGAGGATGCGATGCACCTCGTCACCGAGAGCGAGCTCTCGCGCATCCCGGTCTTTCACGAGAGCCTGGACGAGGTGGTGGGCGTCCTCAATTCGAAGTCGCTGCTCCTCGAGCTGAAGAAGGGCAAGGAAGCGGCGCCGTTTCACTTGATGAAGTACGTGAAGAAGCCGTTCTTCGTCCCTGAGTCGATGAAGGTCTCGCGCCTTCTCACCGAGATGCAGCGGCGCAAGACGCACCTCGCGGTGGTGGTGGACGAGTTCGGCGGCACGAGCGGCATCGTCACCCTCGAGGACGTGGTCGAGGAGATCGTCGGCGAGATCCACGACGAGAGCGACATCGAGGAGAAGAAGCTGCGCGTGCTCTCGGACGGCGTGATCCTCGCCGACGCGCAGGTGTCGATTCGCGATCTGGAGCAGCACCTGGGCGTCGAATTTCCCGAGGGCGGCGATTACGAAACGCTGGGCGGCTTTCTCACCGCGACGGCTGGCCGGGTGCCGCCGCCCGGGTCGCTCGTGGTGTGGGGCGGCCTCAGCTTCACCGTCAAAGCGTCCGACGAGCGGCGGGTGCACCGGGTGGAGATCGCGCGCAAGCCGGCGGAGAAAGCCGTCACCTCGCCTTCGATGCCGCCGGTGCCGCCTGCCGCCAAGGTGCACTGATGCTTCCGCTCGCGCGCCCCGGAGCCGACGTCCAGAAACCCGATCTGCGGTCGCTCTCGCAGGAGGAGCTTGCCCAGTTCGTCGCGAAGCTGGGCGAAAAGCCGTACCGCGCGCGCCAGCTCTATTCGTGGCTGCACAAGAAAGGAGCGCCGTCGTTCGAGGCGATGACCGATCTGCCGCGCCCTTTCCGCGAGCGGCTCGCGGAAGAGACTTCGCTTTCCACGCTGCGCATCGATGCGGTGCAGCAGTCCGCCGACGGGACGCGCAAATACCGGCTGCAAACGGCGGACGGGAAGTTCGTCGAAGCCGTGTACATGCCGGACGTCGCGGGGCCGGAGGCTTTCGACCCGGACGCGGAAGAGCTGGGCGAGCCCGGTGAAGGCAGCAATCTGCGCGGTGGGCGCGGCGCCGACGCGGAGAGTGATTCGCGGGTGCGGCGGACCTTGTGCGTCTCCACCCAGGTCGGCTGCGCGATGGGCTGCGGCTTCTGCATGACTGCCACCATGGGCCTCGTCCGCAACCTCACTGCGGGTGAAATCTGCGACCAGGTCTATCGCGTCAACGAAGACCTGCGGGCGAATGGCATCGCCTCCGAACGGCCGCTGACGAACCTCGTCTACATGGGAATGGGCGAGCCGCTGCACAACTACGCGAACGTGCTCCGCTCGCTCTCCCTCTTGGTTTCGGAAGAGGGCGCCAACTTCAGCCACCGGCACATCACCGTCAGCACCTCCGGCCTGGTGCCCAACATCCTCAAGTTCGCCGAGGAGACGCAGGTGAAGCTCGCGGTCTCGCTCAATGCCACGACCGACGAGGCGCGCGCGAAGCTGATGCCGGTGGACAAGAAGTGGAACATCGCGGCGCTGATGGAAGCGATTCGAAAGTTTCCCTCCAAGCAGGGCCGGCGAGTCACCTTCGAGTACGTCCTGCTCCGCGGTGTGAATGACTCGGACGAGGATGCGCAACGGCTGGCAGAGCTCGTCCGCGGCCTCCAAGCCAAAGTGAACCTGATTCCGTACAACGAGAACCCCGGCTTGGGTTTCGGCGACCCGGGGGCGGAACGCGTGCAGGCTTTTCGCAAGCAGCTCGTGTCGCGCGGCGTGACCGCGCTCGTGCGCAAGAACCGCGGCCGCGACATCGCCGCTGCCTGCGGCCAGTTGGCGGTACAGCGGTAAGCGGCGGTCAGCGACGGACGCAACGCTCGCCGGGCTCTTCGTCGGCGAGGAAGACGTGCGGGATCGGCCGCTCCAGGCAACGGAAGCAGGCCGCGCGCCTGGCAGGATTGGCGATGCGCTCCTCGCACCCGCGCGGATGGCGGATTTCCCGGCTCGACGTCGCGCATGCCACGAGCGCCGCGATGAACAAGGCCGTCAGCATCCAGAAAGTCTTCATCGGATCTCCTTTGGATCTCTGAAGGCGCACGCTACCGCGTCTCGCCGAAAGCCGCCTGTCGCGGTTGCTGTTGAGCGTTTCGCCGGTGCCGCGGCGATTGACGCACTCGCCCGGCCGTGGCAAACCCCGCGCCGTGCTCGCGATCATCGGCGGTTCCGGACTCTATGATCTGCCCGGCCTCGCCGACGTCAGGCGCGAGCGCGTGCAGACGCCGTTCGGCGATCCGAGCGACGAAATCCTCCTCGGGCGCCTGGGCACGACCGAGCTCGCCTTTCTTCCCCGCCACGGCAAAGGCCATCGGCTGACGCCGACGGAATTGAATCCCCGCGCGAACCTGTGGGCGCTGAAGAAGCTCGGCGCCGACCGGGTGGTCTCGGTCAGCGCGGTGGGATCGATGAAGGAAGAGATCGCCCCCGGCCACCTGGTGCTGCCGACGCAGTACATCGACCGCACCCACGCGCGGGCGACGACGTTCTTCGGCGGCGGCATCGTCGCGCACGTGGCCTTTGCCGATCCGGTTTGCCCGCTCTTGCACGACCATCTGCGGGAAGCGTGTGTCGCTGCCGGCATCACCGCGCACCCGCGAGGCACGTACGTGTGCATCGAAGGGCCGCAGTTCTCCACCCGCGCGGAGAGCAACCTGTACCGGAGCTGGAACGTCGACGTCATCGGCATGACCGCGATGCCGGAAGCGAAGCTCGCCCGCGAGGCGGAGCTTTGCTACGCGACGGTCGCGCTCGCCACCGACTACGACTGCTGGCGCGAAGGGCATGAAGCAGTCACCGTCGCGCAGGTGGTCCGCATCATGGAGAAGAACCTCCAGGCGGCGCGGGAAGTGGTGCGCATCGCGGCGCTGTCGTTGCCCAAGCTGCAAGGGCGCGGCTGCGGATGCGGCCATGCGCTCGACTCGGCAGTGATGACGGCGCCGGCGGCGATTTCGTCCGCTGCGCGCGAACGCGTGGCCCTCCTCTTGGGAGACAGGTTCAAGGCATGAGCCTTCTGGTGGTGGGAAGCGTCGCGCTCGACTCGGTCGAGACTCCCTTCGGCGCCCGGGAAAACGTCGTCGGCGGAAGCGCCACCTACTTCGCAGCCTCGGCGAGCCTGCTCACCAAGGTGAGCGTGGTGGGCGTCATCGGCGACGACTTCCCCATCGAAGAGCTGCAGTTCTTGAGAAACCGCGGCGTCTCGCTGGAAGGCCTGGAAAAGACGCCCGGCAAGACCTTCCGCTGG
>DASXHM010000301.1:0-18246 GCA_036488495.1 Myxococcales bacterium
CTGGTAGACGAGGTCGTCGCCCGCGATGCGCGCCTGGCACCCCAGCCGCGAGTTGGGCTTCACGTCGTAGGCCCGGTCGAGAAAGTCCGACTCGTTGTCCTCCATGTCGGAGAGCGAGGAGAACCCCTTCTTCACCCAGACGTGGCAGGTGGAGCAGGCGCAGACGCCGCCGCAGGCGGAGCCGTGGTGCGCGCCCAGCTTGAGCGAGGCCTGCAAGAGCGACTCGCCCGATTCCGCCTCGCCTTCGGCTTCCAGCTTGCCGCGCGGATCGTAGATGGTGATGCGAGGCATGGTCAGTCCTTCAGGGCGGAGTAGGCCTTCTGCGCGTGCGGAGACAGCTCGCCCTGATCGAACTCGCCGACCGAATGGCCTTTCAGGGCGCGCTCGATGCCGCGGTCCATCACCCGCTTCGCGAACTCGGCACTCTGGTGATCGAGCCGTTCGATGCGGTCGTGGATGAGGTGATGGTCGGTCCCTTGCGCCGCCTGCCGCAACGCCGCCATCGCCGCCTCGATCGGCGCGCGCTCGTCGGACGAGAGCAGATCGCCGTTGTTGTCCAACTGGTCTTGCGCGGCTTTCAAGATGCGCTGTGCCTCGATGCGGTTGTCGATCAGGAGTCGCGCCTGCACGTCCGCCTCGGCATTTTCGATGGAGGCGAGCAGCATCCGCTCGATCTCGTCGTCGGTGAGCCCGTGCGACGGCTTCACCGTGATGGTCTGCGAGACGCCCGTCAGCTCCTCGCGCGCGGTGACGCTCAAAATCCCGTCGGCGTCGACCTGGAAGATCACCTTCACCCGCGCGAGTCCGGCCGGCAGCGGCGGAATTCCACTCAGGGTGAAGCGGGCCAAGGACCGGCAGTCGGCCACCAATTCCCGCTCGCCCTGCACGACATGGATATCCATGCCGGTCTGGTCGTCGGCGAAGGTGGTGAACTCCTGTCCCGCGCTCGCAGGGATGGTGGTGTTGCGAAGGATGATCTTCTCCGCGAGCCCGCCCATCGTCTCCAGGCCGAGCGACAGCGGTGTCACATCCAGAAGCAGAACGTCGTGCTGGGGGCTTTCGGAAGTGAGGAGATCCGCCTGCACCGCCGCGCCCAGCGCAACCACTTCGTCGGGGTCGATGTCCGCGAGCGGCTCCATCCCAAACAGCTCCGCCACGAATCGCCGCACGGCCGGAACCCGCGTCGACCCGCCCACCAGGATGACGCCGTCGAGACCTTTGCCTTCGGGAACGCCGGCATCGCGCAGCGCCCGGCGGCAAGAGTTGCCGGTCTTCTCGATCAACGGCCGGATGGCCGTTTCCAACTCGTCGCGGGTGACGGTGCGCCCGAGTGCCTGCACCGACTGCGCCGCGGTGAGCTGCTCCTTCGCGGCCTTGGCGGCGTCGATGGCCTGGCGGACGAGGCGGGGTGTGCGCTCCTGGCCTTGCAGCAGGATCTCGGCGAGCGCGCGGTCGAAGTCGTCGCCGCCCAGCGCCGAGTCGCCTCCGACCGCCTTCACTTCGAACACCCCTTCGACGAGCTTCAGGATGCTGATGTCGAAGGTGCCGCCGCCCAGGTCATAGACTGCGAACATCCCTTGCGAGCGCTTGTCGAGGCCGTAGGCGAGCGCGGCCGCCGTCGGCTCGTTCAAGAGCCGCAGCACTTCCAGGCCCGCAAGTCGTCCGGCTTCTTTCGTCGCCTGCCGCTGCGCATCGTCGAAGTACGCCGGCACGGTAATGACCGCCTGCTGCACCTTCATTCCCAGGCGCTCTTCGGCCCGGGAGCGCAGCGCGCGCAAGATCTCCGCCGAGACCTCGACCGGGTTGACGATCCGCCCGCCGGCGACGACGAAGCGCACCACGCCGGCATCGCCCGGCGCGAACTGGTAGGGCGACAGCCGGCGCGTCTCCGGATCCGCGGAGGAGCGCCCCATGAACCGCTTCACGCTGACGATGGTGTCGCGCGGGAAGTCGGCGGCGAGCCTGCGCGCTGCGCGCCCGACCACGATGGAGCCGGGGCCGCCCTGCGCGCCGAAGTGCACCACGCTCGGGAGCAGGGTGTTGCCTTCGTCCACCTCCAGCGCCCGTGGCTTTCCGTCTCCGAGGACGATGCCGACGAGCGAATTGGTGGTGCCGAGGTCGATGCCGACCGCGGCGGTGGTGCAGGCTTCCTTGATGCGGGCTTCGCCGGGCTCCTGGATCTCGAACAACGCGGGCATCAGACCTCCGCCGCGCGGCCTTGCGCCTCGTCGAGATAACGCGCGTAGTACTTCATCCGCGCGAGCCGCTCGGCGGCGGTGTTCAGGTCGCCGGCTTCGATGAGCTTGCGCGCTTCCAAAAGCGCCGTGTCGCGCTTCGCTTCGGCTGCCTTGACGAGCCCTTCCAGCGGCTCGCCGGACATCTTTGCTTCCAGCAGCTTCTCCCGGTCCTCCAGCGTCTCCTCGAGAAACTCGGGCGACATCTTCGGGTCGGAAGAGACGCCGCGAAGCTGCAGGAAGTGCTCCGCGCGCCGCATCGGATCACGCAGCGTCTTGTGGGCGTCGTTCAAGAGCGTCGTCTGTTCGAGCGAGTAGCGCCGCTCCTGCGCGCTGGCACGCGCGAACCGGTCGGGGTGCAGCTTGCGCGACAGCGCGCGAAACTGTTCTTCCAGGGCTGCGGTGTCGAGGTCGAACCCGGGCGTCAAACCGAAGAACGCGAACCGGTCGACGGACTTTCCAGCAGCGGGAGGCGGCTGCACCTTTCCGCAAGCCGGGCAGAGTGCGGCTTCCGCCGGGCGCGCCGTTCCGCAGCTCCAGCAGGAAGTCATTTCAGACCGTGAACGACTCGCCGCACCCGCACTCCGAGCGAACCTGCGGGTTGACGAACTTGAACCCCTTCTGCTGGAACGTGTCCACGAAGTCGAAGGTGGTGCCGTTCAAGTAGATGAGGCTCTTGGGGTCGACGTAGACACGCGCGCCCTCGACTTCGAACATCCGGTCGCGCGGCCGCGGCTGGTCGCAGTACTCGATCACGTAGCTCATGCCCGAGCAGCCGCCGCCCTTGACACCCAGGCGGACGCCGCTCTCCGGCTTGGACTGCGGGCGGCGCGCGATCTGCGCCTTGATCTGCTCGGCGGCGCGGCCGGTCACGCTGATGCTCAACTCAGCCACGCTTTTCCTCCTCCAATGCTCCGCGCATGCGCGCTCCGCCCGTCGCCGGCGAAGCCGTCTCCTCCCTCGCTGCTGGCGCCGCGACCACGGGAGCGCCGATGCCCTTCTTCTTCTTCCAGTCCGCGATGGCGGCCTTGATGGCGTCCTCCGCCAGGACCGAGCAGTGGATCTTCACCGGCGGCAGCGCCAGCTCCTTGGCGATCTCCTTGTTGGTCACCTTGAGCGCCTCGTCGACCGACTTGCCCTTCACCCACTCGGTCACGAGCGAGGAGGAGGCGATGGCCGAGCCGCAACCGAAGGTCTTGAACTTGGCGTCCTCGATCTTGCCGTCGTCGGAGATCTTCACTTGCAGCCGCATCACGTCGCCGCAAGCGGGCGCGCCGACGAGGCCGGTGCCCACCGACGGATCGTTTTTGTCCATCGAGCCGACGTTGCGCGGATTTTCGTAGTGCTCGAGAACCTTGTCGCCGTATGCCATGTGAACCTCACAAAAAGAGTAACCGTCGCGCCGCCGTCCGACGGCGGAGCGGTTAGTGCGCTGCCCACTCGATCTTCGAGAGGTCGATGCCTTCCTTGGCCATCTCGTAGAGCGGCGACATGTCGCGAAGCTTGCTGACCTGATCCACCACGTACGTCTTCACGTAGTCGACTTCTTCCTCGGTGTTGAAGCGGCCGACGCCGAACCGGATGGAGGTGTGCGCCAGGTCCTCCGACACTCCACAGGCGCGCAAGACGTACGACGGCTCCAGCGAGGCGGAGGTGCAGGCCGAGCCCGACGACACCGCCACGTTCTTGATCGCCATCATCAGCGCCTCGCCCTCGACGAAGCTGAAGCTGACGTTCAGGTTCCCCGGCAGCCGTTCGGTCGGGTGGCCGTTCAATTCCAGGTGATCGAGGTGGGCGAAGAGGTAGTCCTGGAGCCGCTTGCGAAGCTCGAAGGTGCGCTTGCTCTCCTCGGGCATCAGCTCCTTCGCGAGCTGCGCGGCCTTCCCGAAGCCGACGATGCCCGGGACGTTCAAGGTGCCGCTGCGCATGCCGCGCTCGTGGCCGCCGCCGTCGATGATGGGAGCGATGCGGACGCGCGGCTTGCGGCGGACCCAGAGCGCGCCGATGCCCTTCGGCCCGTAGATCTTGTGCGCCGAGATGGAGGCCAGATCGATCTTCATCTTCTCGACGTCGAACGGCACCTTGCCGACGCCTTGCACGGCGTCGACGTGCAAGAGCACGCCTTTTTCGCGTGTCACTTCGCCGATGCCGGCGATGTCGCTGACGGTGCCGATCTCGTTGTTCGCCAGCATCACGCTGACCAGCACGGTCTTGTCGGTGATGGCCTCGCGGATCTGCTGCGGTGAGACACGGCCGTACTTGTCGGTCGGAAGGTACGTGACCTCGCAGCCTTGCCGCTCCAGCCGCTTCATCGTGTCGAGCGTCGCCTTGTGCTCGGTGCGGCTGGTGATGAAGTGGTTGCCCTTCTCCTGGTAGAATTCGGCGGCGCCCTTGATGGCGAGGTTGATGCTTTCGGTGGCGCCCGAAGTGAAGACGATCTCCTTGTCGCTACCCCCGACCAGCGCGGCAATCTGCTCGCGGGCCAGATCGACCGCTTCCTCCGCCTTCCAGCCGAACGCGTGGCTCCGCGAAGCAGCGTTGCCGAACTCGTTCGTCAGGTACGGCATCATTGCTTCGAGGACGCGGGGATCGAGCGGCGTCGTCGCGTTGTTGTCGAGGTAGATGGGAAGCTTCAAGTGACCCATGTGTTCTCAGATGCCGGTGAATGTGGACCGATGCAGTCTATTATAGCCCCGCCCCAGACGGGTCAAGGTGCCCGGTCAAGGCGGTCAGAAGGGGTTGTAAAGTGCTCAAGAAGCGTTTTGGACTCGCTCTGTTGGTCGGTATCGCGTTGCCCGTCCTGCCGCTCCTCCTCACGAGAGGGGTGGGGCCGGGCACCGACCTGTCGGGCCGCTTGGGTCTTGCTGGCGGCATCTCGGCTGGCACCTTCGCGATCCTCTTCCTGGCCGGTGTGCTGACCTCCCTGACGCCGTGCGTCTACCCGCTCATCCCGATCACGGTCGGCGTCTTCGGCGCGCGGCAAAGCCAGAACCGGGGCCGCTCGGTGATGCTGTCGGCCACGTACGTCGGGGGCATCGCCGCCATGTACTCGGCGCTCGGGGTCGGCGCCGCGCTCTCCGGCCGCGCCTTCGGTTCGTTCCTCTCCTCGCCCATCGTCATCGCCATCCTGGCGCTGTTCCTTCTTGCCCTCGCCGCGTCGATGTTCGGCGCATTCGAGATCGGGCTGCCTTCCGGCCTGCAAGCCCGTCTCACCAGCGTGCGCGGCGCGGGCTTCGGCAGCGCCTTCGGCATGGGCCTCGTCGCCGGCCTCGTCGCCGCGCCCTGCACCGGGCCGGTCCTCGCCGGCGTGCTCGCCTACGTCGCCACCCAGCGCAACGCGGTGCTCGGCTTCTGGATGCTCTTCACCTACGCCATCGGCATGGGCCTGCTCTTCTTCGTCCTCGGCGCCACCTCGCTGCGGCTCCCGCGGTCGGGCGCGTGGATGGAGACGGTCAAGAGCGTCCTCGGCATCGCGCTCCTCGCCGCCGCCATCGCGCTCCTTCTGCCGCTGTTCCCGCGCGCCCACGACCTGCCGCTCAAGGAGAAGCCCGTCGCCATCCTCACCGGCGTTCTCGCCTTCGCAGGAGTGCTGGCCGGGGCGCTCAGCCTCTCGTTCCACGGCGACCGCAGGGAACGCGCGATGAAGGCCGCCACCCTGGGCCTCGTCCTGGTCGCGGTGGCGCTGCGGTTCGGGTGGCTGGGCATGCCCAAGGCCGACGGCTCGCAAAAGATCGAGTGGCTGCGCGACGAGCACGCGGCCGTGCAGGCTTCGGTCTCGTCAGGCAAGCCGCTCCTGATCGACTTCGGCGCCGAGTGGTGCGCTGCCTGCAAAGAGCTCGACGTCCATACCTGGACCGATCCCGCCGTGGCGAGCGAGGTCTCGCAGCACTTCGTCCCGCTCAAGATCGACGCCACCGAGGACAACGATCAGGTGAACGACCTCGAGAAGAAGTACAGCGTTCCCGGGCTCCCGACGGTGCTCTTGATGGCCTGCCGCGATCCGCGCCCGAACGAGTGCGCGGTGCCGCAGGACGGCCCGCAGCGCGTCACCGGCTTCCTGCCGCCGCCCGAGATGCTCGAGCGGCTGCGCAGGCTCGAGTAACGACCCCGCGCACCGGCTAAGGCTCCAGCGCTACAGGCGTAGTCGCTAAGCCGCCTTTCGGCGGCCGCGACTAGTGGATGTCGACGTCGGCGCGCAGGATCCAATCGTTGTTGTTGCGCGTGTACCAGCGGCCGTCTTCGCGCTGCCAGACGTCCTCGTCGTGCCAGCGGGCGTGCCGATACTCGCGGCCCGACCGGTCGATGTAGACGTGCCGATCGCGGTTCTCGTGCCGGTATTCACGGTCGCGGGAGTCGTCGTGGGCGTAACAACCGCCGAGGGTGCCGCCCAGCGTCACTGCGGCCAGCGTCGAAAGAAGGATTCGTCGCATCGCGTAAACCTCCGTATTGGTTCGCAAAATCTGCGCCCGAAGGTCGCGGAAGGGAACCCCTGGCTGAAGTCCGGGCAGGCTCGCGCGAAATTACGGCTGCTCGTCTTCGCGCAGCGCCCGCCGCACCGCGAGGAGCAGGTTGTCCGGCGCGAACGGCTTTTCCACGAACGCCTCGCAGGCGAGCTCGCGGGCGGCGATGGCCACCTCCCGGTCCGCAGAAAAGAGCACCACCCTCGGCTTCAGGCCGAGTGAGCGGATGGCCACCAGGAGGCCGCGACCGTCGAGATCGGGCATGCGCAGGTCGAGCACCATCACGTCCGGCGGGTCGTTGCGGACCTTCTCCAAGGCGGTCCGGCCGCCCGAGGCCCAGTCCGCCGCGAAGCCGTTCTCGGCGAGGAACTCGGCCATCATCCGGGAGAGCGGTTCGTCGTCGTCCACCACCAGGACGTGGCCTTCGCCCGGGCCTTTGCGTTCGAGCGAGGCAGCCCGCAGGGGCAGGGTGAGCACCAGCGCGTGCGCCTCGGCGCGCAGCGATCCGCCGTGCAGCTCCGCGGCCCGGCGCGCGATGACGAGCGCCATGCCGAGGCCCTGGCGTTGCCCTGGCGCCGCTTCCCAGCGCGGTTCGAGAGCACGATGCGCGTCATGGAGGGGCTCGCCCTGCCAGGTGACGCGCACCTCGGCGTGTCCGCGCACCCGGACAGCCTCGATGCTGGGGATGCCCTGGGCGCGCGCGCGCACCACCATCGCCGTCAGCGCGCGCTCGATCCGCTCTCGGTCGGCGACGAGGGGCAGGGCGGGGTCGACGCGCGCCGGGACGTCGAGGTCCTGGCCGAGGCGGCGTAACGATCGGCGGCTTGCCTCGACGAGCTCGACCAGCTCGCACGGTTCCTGGTGCAGCGTGAAGCGGGAGGTCTCGATGCGCGAAACCTCCAGCATCTCCTCGAGCAGCGCGTGCAGCCGTTCTGCCTGCCGCTCCAGCACCTGGACGTGCTTCGGGTCGCAGGGCTCGCCTTTTTCGAGCCTGCGCGCGAGCGAGTACGAGAAGCCTTTGATGCTGGTGAGAGGCGTCTTTAGCTCGTGCGCCGCCAAGGAGAGAAAGCGGTCTTTGCGCGACTCTCGCTCCGCGGCGGCGAGGACGGCGCCGGCCCGGCTCAGGAGCGGGTGCAAAGGCCGCAGGTCCCGCGGCGCACCGTCGAACTCGATCGACAGCGCGCCGACGATCTTGTCCCGCACCAGCAGCGGCACGGCGGCGGCGGAGTCGTCCCATTCGACGAAACCGCTCGCCAGCGCGCGCTCGGCCAGGCCGGGTGGGCTGCGCTGGCCGCTGACCGCGAGGCCGTGCAGCCCGTCCTGCGTTCGCAGGTGAACGGTCGCGCCGGCAGCCCGGGCGATCTTCTGGGCAAGGGTGGCGATGCGGTGGGCGAGCTCCTTGGTGGGCTCACCCTCCAAGGCTGCATCGGCGAGGCGCGCCGCGGCCCCCGAGGCGAGAAATGCGGATTCGATCCGGCTCTGCAGGGAAAAGACGCGCCAAAGCGAAACCCGGACGAGCCGTGCGCCCTCTCGGATGAGGGTGAGCCAGGAACCGTCGACGGCGTCAGCGCGTGCGGGAACCCGGGCGGCTGCCTGGGGCGGCAGGCCTTCCGGAACTGCCCGCGAGTGACCTCGTGGTGCAGGCCGCAAATCGAGCAACCAAGGGCTCCCTGGGGTCGCAGATCGAGACCCCCCGAAGATCAATCTGGACATGCTCCGGCGCCCGCGCGAGGGCCAGCGGACTGTGGTCCCGAGTGTCGCGTAGTGGCGCCACGGCGGCATGCGGGGTGCAGAGAGGCCGCGCCGACGTCCGATTCCGCACCTTCGGGAGGCCTCGTGCTCGTGCTGTCGTTGTTCATCCTTGCCGCTCTCGAACCGGGGTTGCCCGAAACGCAAGAGGCCGCCGCGCGGATGGCGGCGGGGGTGGTCGCGCAAGACCAGTCGCGCGAGGCGCGCGCACGCGCCTCCCATTGGGCGCCGCAGCTCCGCGCCCAGGGCAACGTGCGCACGACCGACCAGAACCGCGCCGGCGTGCGCTACGGTTCCCCACTGCTCGAAGAGGACACCGGCGCCGCGCAGACCTGGTCGGTCTCGCTCGCCTGGGATTTTTCGCAGATCGTCTTCGCCAAAGAGGAGACGCAGCTCGCCGTCGCCCAGGCCCGGCTTGCGCAGCTCCGGCGGGACGCGCGGGTCCGGGCGGCCGAGCTGTGGGTGGACCGAAAGCGCGAGCTCCTCCGTCTTGCGGCAGCGCCTCCCGGCGCCCAGCGCGCCTCCCTCTGTCTTTCGGCGCTTCACCTGACCGCGCAGCTCGACGCCTTCACCGGCGGCCTCTTTCGCGAGGCGGTCGAGCGGGAGGAGCAGGCTTGTGCGACCGAAGTGGTGAAGCGATGAAACGCGGCCTTGGAATCGTGCTCGCGCTCACGGCCTGCGCCAAGTCGCCTTCCATCCCGATGCCGGATGCGGGAACGCCGGCGGGACCGCCGTCGGTCGCCGAGGTGGATCCGGAGCCGGGCGCGGCGGATTCGACGGCGCATTTCACCGTCACCTTCACCGCGCCCATGGCGGAGGGACAGCTCCTGGCGGGCACCGGCCGCAGCGAAACGGTGGTGCTGGCGACCGCGGCGCAGGTGGAGCAGGTGGCGGCGGCCATCGCCCATGATTCGTTGACGGCCGTCGAGCGCGCGCTGCTCGTCCCGACGGCGGCGCAGATCGGCGAAGGCCACGCCTCCCTCACCCTCTTGCCGGATGCTCCGCTCGCTGCCGGCACCTACTACCTGCTCGTCTCCCCGCGGCTGAAAGACGACGCGGGCGACAAGCTGCAAGGGAACGGCGCCCGCTTCGAATTCGAGGTCGCTCCGGCAAAGGCGCACGCAACCCTGTTGTTCCCCGCGCCGGGCGCCCAGGCGCCGCTCAATCTGCAGATGGTTCGCGCGTCCGCTGCGCAAGGCACGGTCGCGCTCGTCGCCGCGGACGGCAGCGTGCTCGCGTCCGCGCCGGCAAACGGCGCTGTCGGGCTGCAGGTGACTTCACCGCTCGCTTCGGGCGCCGGGTATTGGCTGTCGCTCGACGGCGCGGTGGACGCCGCGCAAGGCTTCACCGTCAGCGCCTGCCCGCGGACGACGCCTCCGTCCCTGCAGAACGGAGCGGTGAGCCTGAGCGTGCGAGACACCTCCCTCGTCGCTTCCTTCGCGCTCGACTGGCCCGCCGAGACGACGCTGCAGATCGGGCTCGCCTCCGATGGCGAGCCCTGCGCGAAGGGCGCCTGTCTCTCCGTCTCCGCAGCGGTGACCTGCGCGCCGGATCCGTGCGCCGCGCAGGCGTTCGTCTGTCCGGGCAGCATCGCGGCGGCGGGACTCGCTCCGGCGACCGACTACGTCGCGCGAATCGTCGCCACGGACGATTTCGGCAACACGCTGCGCTCGGCGGTGCAGAGCTTCGCCACCCTCGCGCCGCTCCCGAACCTGATCATCTCCGAGGTGATGGCAACGCCCGCCTCGCCCGAGACCACGGCCGAATACGTCGAATTGTTCAACCTCGGCCCCGGCTCGGCCGTCCTCGACGGGATGGGCTTCATGACCGCCGATGGAATCGTCAGGCCGTTGTCCGCAACCGCGCCGCCCACGCCGGTGGTCCTTCGTCCCGGGGAACGGGCGCTCGCGACCGGAACCGCTTTCGATCCCGCGCGCTATCCGAGTCTGCCGGCACAGGTGCCGATCTTGCGCGCCTCCACCCAGCGGCTCCTCTCGCACGGTCTCGGCGACGCGGCCCCGCAGGCATTCCAGCTCGTCTCCGCCGGCGGCGTGATCCTGTCGGGATTTCCCGGGGGTTCGTTCCCCTGCGCAGTGAACGAGAGCCTGCAGCGCGATGAAACGGCGCAACCGGGCGCAGCCGCTTCGTTTCACTGCGGCCCGGACGGCGGCACGCCGGGTGCGCCTCCTTGAGGGCGCCCGCTCTCGGTAGAAAACGGGCGTCCTCCGTGCTACAGCGACGGCCCGTTTTTCATGAGCTTCGCGACGAGGAGCTGTGCATGTCCGGCCACAACAGGTGGACGAAGATCAAGCGCAAGAAGGAAGCGATGGGCGCGACCAAGGGCGCCTTGTTCACGAAGCTCATCCGGGAGGTGACGGTCGCGGCCCGGAACGGCGGCGGGGATCCGGAGCACAACGCGCGCTTGCGCACCGCGCTCCTCGCGGCCCGCGAGGCCAACATGCCGGGCGAAACCATCACCCGCGCGGTCAAGAAGGGCACCGGCGAGCTCGAAGGCGTCAACTACGAGGAGCTCGTCTACGAAGGCTATGGCCCTGGAGGAGTGGCGTTCGTGCTGGAGATCGTCACCGACAACAAGAACCGCACCGCCGGAGACGTCCGCGCCCTCTTCACCAAGAGCGGCGGCAGCATGGCGGCGACGGGCGCGGTGGCCTTCCAGTTCGATCGCAAGGGCGTCATCCCGGTGCCGAAGGGCCCCGGCGAGGATCAGGTGATGGAGCTCGCGCTCGACGCCGGCGCCGAAGACATCGTCTCCGATGGAGACGGTGGCTTCGAGGTGCGCACCGATCCGGCGGCGATGCTGCAGGTGCACAAGGCGCTTGAAAGCAAGGTCAAGCTCGGCACTCCCCGCATCGTCTATCTTCCCAAGACCACCGTGCAGGTCTCCGGCGACGCCGCGGAGAAAGTGCTTCGGCTGGTCGAGAACCTGGAAGAGAACGACGACGTCCAGCGCGTCCACGCCAACTTCGAAATCTCCGACGAGGAGATGGCGGCCATCGAGGCGCGCGCATAAGCGTGGTATTCGGATCTTCATGCGCGTGCTCGGCATCGATCCGGGGTCGAGGTATTGCGGCTTCGGCATGGTCGAGGAGGCCGATCAGAGCCGCGTGAAGTACCTCGCCCACGGGGTCCTCGCGCTCGGCGAGAGCCGGCCGGTCGAGGAGCGGCTCTGCGATCTCTACGACGGGCTCTGCCGCGAGATCGAGAAGCACCGCCCGGACGTGGTCGCGGTGGAAGACGTCTTTCACGCGAAGAACGCGCGGAGCGCGTTGGTGCTGGGGCAGGCGCGCGGCGTCGCGCTCCTCGCTGCCGCTCGATCCGGCGCGACCATCCGCAGCTTCCCGCCCTCGGTGATCAAGCTGGCCGTCACCGGCAGCGGCCGCGCCGAGAAGGAGCAGGTCGGGCGGATGGTGTCGGTCCTGCTCGGGGTCCAGCTCGAAGGGCGTCTCGACGCGAGCGATGCGCTGGCGGCGGCCATCTGCGGCGTGCTCCGGCGCAACGCTCCAACAGAGCCTTCGCGCGCGCGCGACTGGCGAACGGCGCTGGCGCGGAAGGTCATGCGGTGATCGCGCGGCTCGACGGCGTCTTGATCGAGAAGCGCGGCGATGCAGCGGTCTTGGACGTGCAGGGCGTCGGCTACCTCGTGCACCTCTCGCTGCAGTCGGCGGCGCGGCTTCCGGAGGGCGGCCGCGTCCAGCTTCGCTGCCATACCCACGTGCGCGAGGACGCGCTGCAGCTCTTCGGGTTCGTCACCGCCGAAGAGGAGGAGCTGTTCCACCTCTTGATCTCGGTTTCCGGAGTGGGGCCGAAGCTGGCAGTGAACATCCTCTCCGGCATGCCCGCATCCGAACTGGCGGTCGCCATCCTGCACGGCGAGATCGCCCGCCTCACCAAGATCTCCGGGGTGGGAAAGAAGACCGCCGAACGGCTGGTGCTCGAGCTCAAGGACAAGGTGAAGGAGAGCGGACTCGTGTCGGCCAGGCCTTCGCAGCCGCCGCCGCCCGCGGACGCGGATCAGGCGCTCCTCTCGGCCTTGGTCAACCTCGGCTACCGGCCGGCCGCGGCAGAGCGGACGGCGGAGGCGGTTCGGCGCAGCCTGGGTCCAGAAGCGCCGCTGGAAGCGCGGCTGCGGGAAGCGCTCAAGCTCATCGCCGGCGCCCCCTGAACCGGCAAAAAAAGCGGCGCGACCCGAAGGCCGCGCCGCCAAAAAAGACGGTCCGTCGACTTCGCCTACTGCGTGCCGCCGCCGCCGAGGCTGTCGTTCAGCTTCTTGGCATGCTCGAGGTGCGTCTCCACCACCGACCGCTCCTTCTGCAACTGCGCCTTGAGCTGCGGATTCTGCGCGGCGGGGATGAGGGTGTTGTCGATGGTATCGAGCACCTTCTGGTGGCCGTCCACCATCGCCTGCACGTAGGCCTGGTCGAACTCCTTGCCCGAGAGCCCCTGCAGCTTCTGCGCGAGGTCGGAGTTCTCCTGCGTGATCTGCTGCGACTGATCGCTGTCGGAGGCAGAGATGCCGGCCTTGCTGGCAAGGTTGGTCTCGGTCTTGAGCGCCATCGTGTGCTGCTTGAGCATCATCTGCGCAAAGCTCTTCACCTTGGCGTTCTTCGACTGCTTGCGCGCGAGCTTCGCGGCTTCGATCTCGCCCTTGTGCGCCGCGGCGGTGATGCCGGCGATCTGCCCGTCGTTCAGGCTGGCCGACGAGCCGCTCGACGCGCTCGACCCGGACGAACCACTCGAGCCGGACGAGCCCGAGGATCCCATCGAGCTGGACGAGCCGGAGGACCCCATCGAGCCGGACGAGCCCATCGAGCCGCTCGAGCCGGACATGCCGCCGTCCGAATTGTCCCCGCTCATCGATCCGGAGGCGTTTCGGGCCGCGTCGGCAGCCGTGGTGGCGCCGTTGTTCATGCTCGACGATGCGCTGTTCATCCCGTTGTTCATGCTCGACGACGCGCTGTTCATGCCGTTGTTCATCGAGCTCGTGCCGGCATCCGCCATCGAGTTCATCGAACCCTGGGCGCTGTTCATGCCGTTGTTCATGCTCGACTGCGCACCGCTCATCGATCCGGACATCGAGCCCATGCCGCCGTCGGACGACATGCCGCCCATCCCGCTGTCGGCAGACATCATCATGCCGCCGTCGGCGTTGTCCGAGCTCGAGCCGTTCATGTTGGAGGAGGAAGTCTTGCAGCCCACCGCGACGGCGACGACGGCCGCGCAGGCGAGCGAGAATTTCGTCACAAAGCTTGAAGAGCGCATGTCAAAACCCTTTCGAAGGAACTTCGCGAAGCCGCCCGCGCCTTACGCAGGGACGGGTGTCCAGTCAAATTCCGCATCGCCCATTGTGTTCGCCACACGAACCTTCCTTCCCCGTGGTAGCGTTCCGCCGCCCGATGCGCGACGACGGCGACGATGGCAACGTGGTGGCGCCCGCTGCTCTGGGCGACGACGCACGCTTCGATCTGACGCTCCGCCCCCGCAATTTCGCGGAGGTGGTCGGCCAACGTGCTTTAATCGACAATCTGCGCATCTTTGTCCAGGCGGCCAAGGCACGCAAAGAACCGCTCGATCACGTGCTCTTCTGCGGGCCTCCGGGGCTGGGCAAGACTTCGCTCGCCCATGTCATCGCCGCCGAGTTGGGCGCGCAGATCCACGTGACGAGCGGCCCTGCGCTCGAGCGCAAGGGCGACCTCGCCGGCATCCTCACCAATCTCGGCGACAACGACGTCCTCTTCATCGACGAGATCCACCGGATGAACCCCGCCATCGAAGAGAACCTCTATCCGGCGATGGAGACCTACAGCTTCGACATCGTCATCGGGGACGGCGCCGGTGCGCGGGCGCTCAAGCTCCCGCTCAAACGATTCACGCTCGTCGGGGCGACCACCCGGACGGGCCTTCTCACCGGGCCCCTGCGCGATCGCTTCGGCATCGTCAGCCGGCTCGACTACTACCCGCCCGAGGACCTCCAGGAAATCGTCGAGCGCAGCTCCCACAAGCTCGGCGTGCGCATCGACGAGGACGGCGCCCGGGAGATCGCCCGTCGCGCCCGGGGGACGCCCCGCATCGCCAACCGGCTGCTCCGGCGGGTGCGCGACTTCGCCGAGGTGGAAGGTGACGGCAAGGTGACGTCAAAGGTCGCGGACCGGTCGCTGCAGAGGCTCGGCGTCGATCCCCAGGGCCTCGACGCGATGGACCGGAAGATCCTGGTCAGCTTGATCGACAAGTTCGGCGGCGGGCCGGTCGGGCTCGAGACCATCGCCACCGCCGTGGGCGAGCGCGCCGACACGTTGGAGGACGTCTACGAGCCGTATCTCTTGATGGAAGGGTACATCGCGCGGACGCCGCGGGGACGGGTAGCCACCCAGCGCGCCTTTCACCACCTGGGGAAGAAACCGCAAGCCGGACCCCAGGGCACCCTGCTCTAGCCTCACGAAACTCGCCTTGAAGGGCGGGTTGCATCAGACTGGGGTCCGTGACGGCGAAGCGGGGGTTCGCACACGATTTCTTTTTCGAGCTGATGCGCGACAGCCAGCGCGTCCGCGCCGTCTATCTCGCGGAGCGCGAGCGCTGGATCCGCGGCTTGCCCATCTCCGGACGCGAGGAGATCCTCTTCGAGCTGGAGATGCTCCTGCGCGGCATCGACCGGTTCTTCAACCTGCGCAACCTCTTCGGCGACACGGCCGCGCCGGCAGACCGCGACTGGCGCGAGGAGCTGAAGAGCGCGCGCGACGCGCTCCACCGCGCAACCCATCTCTCGCGGCGGCTGATCGCGCAGCCCCACGAACAGGCGCTGCTCTTCCGCAGTTTCGTCGAAGGCTCGCTCGCCGACGATCGCGCCCGCGCCCGGCTTGGTCAGGAGCTGCGCGAGCAGCGGACGCCGGAGGAGAGCTTGTTCCTGCTCCGCACCGGGCTCGTCTCGCACCAGAACATCCTCGATCACCTGCTCCGGCTCGAGACCGCGCCGCAATCGCTCTTCGTCGACATGGGCCGGGCGCTGCAGCACGAGCTGTTCGTCTCCCGCTACTTCTGCCCGCCGGCCCCGCTCGAGTTCCGCGCCGAGTACGACCGCGTCGGCTCGGTGCGGCTCCTCGAAGTGCTGCGGGCGCAACCCGACGAGAAGAAGCGCAGGGGATTTGCGCTCGCGCTTCTCGCCTCCTTCCGGTCCTTGCGCTCCTTGCGGTACGTGCCGGCGCCACCCGCTCCGCACACCCGGCGCGTGCTCGTCATCCTTGCGCTCGTGCGCAGCGAGTTGCACGCGCTGGTCGGATATCTGGAAGACGACCTGCCGCGGTTCGTCGCCACGCCGGATGGGGTGGGGGTCGTCGCCACCGCGGGCCGGGAGGCTTCGCGGCGCATTCGCGACGTGCTCGATCAGGTTCCGCCAGTCCTCTCCCAGCCGCTCACCGACCGAAGCCAGCTCGACTTCCAGCGCGACAAGCTGGTCGAGGCCACCAAGCAGGCCATCGGCGCGATTGCGGAGGCCTTGGATCCGTCCCTCGGCACCAAGGCGCTGTTCGAGGACGAGCAGGCGCGGCTGGAATTGAGCGAACGGCTTCGCCGCGATCTGTGGGTGTTCCGCGAGCTCTGCCGCGCCACCGCGCGGATGCTCGACCAACCCGATGCCGATGCACGACTGGCTGAGCCGCTGCGCGCCTATGCGGTCGATTTCCGGGACGTCGGCTACCAGCTTCTGCGCCACTCCGACCGGGAGCTCTTCGACCGCTTCCTCGATCTGCTCGAGGGCTGGTCGGGAGAGCGGGGCGAGAGCAGCGCCGCCCGGCTGCAGCGGCTGCGGAACGACTGCCGGCGGTTCGCCGAGATCCTTGATCGCGCGCTGGAGTTGGTGGGAAAGCGGCAGGAACTGCAGCGCAACCCGATCGATGAGCCTTCGTACAAGCAGGCCCTTGCAGAAGCCATGCAACCGCGCTAGACGAGCGGACTGTCTCTCGCTTGACCCTTCGGTGCGACACGGCTGTCTCGACTGACCAGAAATTGCACAGGCGAAAATGGCCCGAACCCCGGGTGTGGCGCACCAAGCTCCTGTAGTCCTTAGCTTCCCGTCATCCGGGCCGAACCGGCACGGTTGTTGCTGATTTCTGGCCTCTTCTGCCCGCTGCATGCCATCGGAGGAGAAACGCCCCGCATGGAACTGCATCCCTTTCGCCAACGGACGTTGAAGCGCCGCGCGCACTTGCACGGCATCGGCCTGCACTCGGGGGCTGAGGTGGCGCTGACCCTCGCCCCGGCGGCGGCGGACGCGGGCATCGTCTTCGAGCGCGATGGCGAGGAGATCCCGGCCCTGGCGGACTTCGTGGTGGACACCACCATGAACACCTCCCTCGGCCGCGAAGGCATGCGCGTCGGCACCGTCGAGCACCTGATGGCGGCGCTGGCGGGCTGCGGAATCGACAACGCCCGGGTCGAAATCGAAGGGCCGGAAGTGCCGATCATGGACGGCAGCGCCGAGCCGTTCGTGCGGCTCATCCGCGAGGCCGGCATCCACGAGCAGCGTTCCGCCCGGCGCTTCTTGATGATCCGAAAGCCCATCGTGGTGAGCGAAGGCGACAAGCTGGCGCGGCTCGGGCCGGCGCGGGGCAAGTTCGCCATCAGCTACACCATCGACTTCCGCCACCCGCTCATCACCGACCAGACCTGCAAGGTGGAGATGAACGAGCGCTCCTTCCAGCGCGAAATCGCGCGCGCCCGCACCTTTGGTTTCAAGCGCGACGTCGAGCGGCTGCACAGCTTGGGCCTCGCGCGCGGCGGGTCGCTCGCCAACGCGGTGGTGGTGGACGACTTCAACATCTTGAATCCCGAAGGCCTGCGTTTCCCCGACGAGTTCGTCCGGCACAAGGTGCTCGACGCCGTCGGCGATCTCGCGCTCCTCGGGATGCCCGTCATCGGCCAGCTCACCGCGGTGAAGTCGGGCCACCACCTGAACCATCTCTTGGTGCGCAAGGTGCTCGCGGAGGCCGACTCCTGCGAGGTGGTGCAGCCGCGCGCCGCCGACGAACTGCACGAGATGCAGGAGCGGCTCTTGCCGGTGCTCGCCCTCGAAGAACAGGTCGCCTGAGCGCTCGGCCGGGCAGGGTGTAGTCCGCAGACCCACTGGCTTCTTTCGCGGCTCGCGCCTGGAATCCGGCGGGGTTTCAGGTGTTGACCAAAGAACCGAGCGCGCCTAGGGTGCGCGGTCCTTGAATCGCCGGAGACCCGTCATGAAGAGCCGTACCTTGCATGTCCTCGCAGCCATTGTCTTCGCCGCCGTCGCCTGCAAGTCGGGCGGCTCCGCCAGCGGCAAGTCGAAGCAGGCGGGCAAGACCGCCGTCGCAGTCGATCCCTCGACGCCGGTCGGCGAGATGGACGGCAAGCAGATCACCTACGGCGAGCTGCAGGGCGACAAGGAAGTGGGCCCGAAGCTCACCCAGGCCGAAGCCAAGGCGCTCTCGGAGCTGAACGACACCCGCAGCGGGCTTCTCGAAGAGTACGTCAGCCGCCACATGCTGGAGGGCGAGGCGAAGGCCAAGAACAAGACCCTCGAGCAGTGGTTCCAGACCGACTACCAGGAGTCCGTCCCCAAGCCGACCGAAGAGGAGATGAAGGCCTTCTGGGAGGAGCACAAGGCGCAGGTGCCGAAGGGTCAGACCTACGAGACGTTGAAGCCGCAGATCCAGCAGGCGGTCACCCAGCAGAAGCTGCGCGCCAACCTCGACAAGACGCTCGCGGACCTGAAGTCCAAGCACCAGGTGAAGACCTCGATGGTGCGGCTCGATCTGCCGCGC
>DASXHM010000310.1:0-17509 GCA_036488495.1 Myxococcales bacterium
TCGGGCCGGAAGAACAATCTTCGCAAGACCGCGGCGGAAGTCGCGGAGTGGTTCGTGCGCGGGCTGGAAGCCCGCAATGGAGGCAGGTCTTGAAGATTTTGGTGACCGTCAAACGGGTCGAGGACTACGAGTCGAAGATCAAGGTCAGGCCGGACAACAGCTGGATCGTGACCGAGGGCGTGAACTACCGCGCCAACCCCTTCGACGAGATCGCGGTCGAGGAGGCGTTGCGGCTGCGCGACACCAACATGCCTTCCGAGGTGGTGGCGGTGAGCATCGGCAGCGCCGCAGCCTCGACCGAAATCCGGTCGGCTTTGGCGATGGGCGCGGACCGCGGAATCCTGGTCAAGCAGGACGGCTTCTTGGACAGCGATGCGGTGGCGCGGATCCTGGTCAAGGTGGTGGAGAAGGAAAAGCCCGACCTGATCCTGATGGGAAAGCAGGCGGTGGACTTCGACGACAACGTCGTCGGCCAGCTCCTCGCCGAATATCTCGGTTACGGCCAGGCCACCTTCGCCTCCAAGCACGAGCCGCTCGAGAGCCCGGAGGAGAAGGCGAAGAAGCCGGGCCTCAAGCTCGCGGCCGACAAGAAGAGCATGCAGGTGGTGCGCGAAGTGGACGGCGGCGTCGAGACGCTCGACCTGCCGCTGCCCGGCCTCGTCACGGTGGACCTCCGCTTGAACATCCCGCGCTATGCGTCCTTGCCGAACATCATGAAGGCGAAGAAGAAGCCCATCGAGGAGCTATCGCCTTCGGCCTTGGGCGTCGACACCGCGCCGAAGGTGAAGGTGGTGCGGGTTGAGGCGCCGCCGGCCCGTGCGGCAGGCGTCAAGGTTCCGGACGTTCCTACGCTCGTGAAGAAGCTTCACGAGGAAGCGAAGGTGGTTTGATCATGGCGACGATTCTTCTCATCGCGGAGCAGGCGCACGGGCAGCTCAAGAAGGCGACGCTGTCGGCGCTGACCGCGGCGCAGCAACTCGCGGCAAAGAACGGCGGGCAGGTGCACGGGGTCGTCATCGGCGCGGGTGCGGCGAAGTCCGCGCAGGAGCTCGCGGCGTACGTCCCCAACGTGTACTCGGTGGAAGGCTTGGACGTAGCGCTGGCCGAGACGCACGGCGCGGCGGCAGCGGAGGTGGCAAAGAAGATCTCCGCCACCGACATCGTCCTCGCGGCCACGGCGTACGGCAAGGACATCGCGCCGCGCATTGCCGCGAAGCTCGGGGCGGGAGTCGCTTCCGACATCCTCGGCGTCGTCAGCGCGAACCAGTTCAAGCGGGCGATGTGGGCCGGAAACGCCATCGCCACCGTGGAAGTGACCACGCCCGTGAAGGTGATCACCGTTCGCGCGACGGAATTCGCTGCCGCCCAGAAGGCTGCCTCGGCAGGCAAGGCGGAGCCGATGACGGTGACTGCGCCGTCGGCGAAGACGAAGTTCGTCGCCTTCAACGAGGTGAAGAGCGCCCGTCCGGAATTGACGGAGGCCTCCGTGGTGGTCTCCGGCGGTCGCGGCACCAAGGGCGACTTCAAGCCCATCGAGGCGCTGGCGGACGTGCTCAACGCAGCGGTCGGAGCGTCTCGCGCGGTGGTGGATGCCGGTTGGCAGCCGAACGACCTGCAAGTCGGGCAGACCGGCAAGGTGGTGGCGCCCAAGCTGTACATCGCGGCCGGCATCTCCGGCGCCATCCAGCACCTCGCGGGGATGAAGGGGTCGAAGACCATCGTCGCAATCAACAAGGACGCCGAGGCGCCCATCTTCCAGGTGGCTGACTACGGATTGGTGGCCGATCTGTTCAAGGCGCTGCCCGAGCTGACCGAAGAAGTGAAGAAGCTCAAGTAGCGTGCTCGACTCGCTCGGGGCACCGCTAGTCTCCCTCGGAGTTCAGCGCGTGCCGGTGCCGGTGCCGTTCCCGGAAGCGGGCGGACCGGCCAACATCTACGTCATCGAAGAGCGGGGCGGCGGCGTCGCGCTCTTCGATGCCGGCATCGGCACCCGCGAGGGCAGGGCGGCCATCGAGGAAGGCTTCGCGGCGCTCGGGCTGTCGCTCGGAGACGTGCGCCGCATCTTCGTCTCGCACGGGCACATCGACCACTACGGCTACGCCCGCGCCGCGCAGGAGGCGAGCGGGGCGCCGGTCTTCGTCCACCCGCGCGACCACGACAAGGTCTTAGGCCGCGACCGCACCAAGGAGCGCCTCGACCGCTACGCCGCGTATCTGTCGCGGTTGGGCGCGCCGCTCGATCTGCTCGAGCACGTCGGCACCCACTGGATCGACACGCAGCGGATGGCGCGGCCCATCGAGCACGTCGAGCCGCTTTTGCCCGGCACCGTCTTGTCGTTCGCGCGCTTCGACGCCGAAGTGCTGCACCTGCCCGGCCACACGCCCGGCCTCGTCTGTCTCTGGGCAGCGCAGGACCGGGTGCTCTTCTCGGACGACCACCTGCTCGAGCACGTCTCGCCGAATCCGCTCGTCGACTTGGAAGGGCAACGCGAGCCACGGCACAAGGCGCTGGTGGAATATCTGCGATCCATCCGCCGCGTCCGCGCGCTCGACGTCGCCCTGGTCGCGCCCGGCCATGCGGAGCCGTTTTCGGGACACGCGGACGTCATCGACCGGCTGCTCGGCTTCTACCAGAAGCGCCAGGACAAGCTGCTCGCGCTGCTCCAAGCCGGGCCGCGCACGCCGGCCGAGCTTTCCACCGAGCTCTTTCCGCGCGCGAAGCCTTCGCACCTGTATCTGACCCTGTCGGAGACCATGGGCAACCTGGAAGTGCTCGAGGAGCAGCGCTTCATCGCGCGCCACGAAAGCGCCGGGCGGATGCTGTTCGAGCTCGTTTGACGGGTCATGCGTCTTCGACCGGTTTTGCTAGGGTCAAGACGCAGGTCATGAGAAGGGCGCTCGAATGGTTCGCTGGCTGTGGCGGGTGGCGTGGCTGCTGGTGCCGATCGCGTGGTTTGCGCGCGGCAACGACACCTTGGCGTTCGTGCTCTCCTGCGCGGCGCTGGTGCCGTTGGCGCGGGCGATGGGCGAGTCCACCGAGTCGCTCGCTTCCCGGCTCGGGCCCGCAGCCGGCTCGCTCTTGAACGCGAGCTTCGGCAATGCGGCGGAGCTCATCCTGGGCATCGCCGCGCTCGCGCGCGGGCACGTGGCGCTCGTGAAAGGGAGCCTGACCGGATCGATCATCGGCAACCTGCTCCTGGTCGCAGGCGCTTCCATCGTCGCGGGCGGGGTGCATTGGCAGCGGCTCAGATTCAACAAGCTCGCCGCGTCTTCGAGCATCGCCACGCTCTTCCTCGCGGTGGTGGCGCTGGCGGTGCCGACGCTCTTGGGCGCGCGCGGCAAAGCGCCGGTGCTCTCGCAGTCGATCAGCGGCGTTCTCATCGCCATGTACGTGCTCTCGCTCCTCTTCTCTCTCAAGACGCACCGCGAGGAGCTCGCGGCGGCCGAGCCAGCCGACGAAGAACACGGAGGGCGCATCTCGACCAGCGTGCTCCAACTCGTGGCTGCGGGTGCGGCAACTGCGGTCGCGAGCGAGGTGCTGGTCGGCTCGCTCGAAGGCGCGCTCAAGACCTTCCACCTGCCGGAAACCTTCGTCGGCATCGTGGTGGTGGCGGTGGTCGGGAACGCTGCCGAGCACGCCGCCGCCTTGCGGTTCGCGGCGCACAACCAGATGGACGTGGCGCTCGGCATCGCCTGGGAGTCGTCGAAGCAGATCGCCCTCTTCGTCGCGCCCGTCTTGGTGTTCACCGGAATCGCGCTCGGGGTGCCCATGAATCTCGCGTTCACGCGCTTCGAAGTGATCGCGCTCGGGTCCTCCGTGATTGCGCTCGCGCTGATTGCGCTCGACGGCGAGACGCATTGGCTGGAAGGCGCGTTCCTGCTCGCCACCTACGCGGTGCTCGCGCTCGGGTTTTACTTCGCCGGGTGACCTGAGCCGCGCCGGCCAGTTCGTCCGCGCCAAGCGGTTCTCCCATTGCCGCGCCTCGCCCGATGGTAGAAAGCGCGTCCCGTGGCCGACCTCGCGCTGACTTCGATCATGGCGGTTTGGGGAAGCAGCTTCGCGATTCTGCGCGGGCTCTTCGTCGGCGACGAGACGTCGCCCCTGGCGATGCTGGCCATCCGGATGGCGCTCGCGTCCGTCCTTCTCACCGCGTGGCTCGCGTTCAGCGCCCATGGACGCGCGCAGCTCGCGAGCTTGCGCGGGGTGCTGCTCCGCGACGGACTCTTCTGCGGCGCGCTCCTCGGCATCGGCTTCGTGCTGCAGACCGAAGGACTCGCCCGCACCTCGGCTTCGCGGAGCGGGTTTCTCACCGGCATGCTGGTCGTGCTGGTGCCGGTCCTCGAGCTGTTCTTCTTCCGCAAGAAGCCGAAAGCGCCCGCGCTCGCGGGAGTGATTCTCGCCTTTCTCGGCATGACCGTCTTGTCCGCGCCGTGGCAGACGCAGGCGAGCCTCGCGGGAGACCTGCTGACCGCAGGCTGTGCGCTCGTCTTCGCCGGCCACATCATCGCGCTCGGACGGCTCGCGCCGCGGCATCCGGTGTTGCCGATGCTGCTCCTGCAACTCGCGATGGTGGCGGTCATCGCCGCAGTTTGCGGGCCGCTGGTCGAGCCGCAGCATTTCTCGAATGGCGGCAAGCTCTGGCTCGCGCTCGTCTACCTCGCGCTCTTCGCCACGCTCTTGGCGTTCGGCATCCAGACCTGGGCGCAGAAGGTGATGCCGGCGGTGCGGGTGGCGCTGATCTCCTCGCTCGAGCCGGTCTTCGCGGCCATCTGGGCGGCCATCCTCCTCGGCGAGCGGCTCTCCGGGCGCGAGCTCGCGGGCGGCGCGCTCATCGTTCTGGGGGTGGCGGTCGGCGAGGCGGGCGCGGCCATTTGGGGCAGCGGCACCCGATGAAGCCTGCGCTCCCGCCGGAAGTCGAGCGGGCGGCAAACGGGCTGCGCGTCCGCGGCCACCCTCTCGTCCTCGACCCGCGCGGCCGTCCGGCGCTGGGGTTCGTCGCCCATGCGCGTGGCGCGCCGCGGATCCTGCCGGAGAGGAGCATCGCCACCGCCGCGACGGTTGCGCTTTTGGAAGCGGCGCAGCCGCGCGCGCTGCGCAAGTCCGCCGCGCTGCCCGCCGCCTACGGCAAGCCCTTCGCGCTCGGGTCCTTGCGCCTGACCGTCCATCCCGCAGGCCATGTCCTCGGCAGCGCGCAGCTTCGCGTGGAAGGCCCGGGCCTCGATCTGGTGTGGGCGGCGGATCTGGGCGGCAGCGGACGCCGCGCCTCCGCCACCGCGGAGCCTCTCGAACAGCTCGAATGCGAGACGCTGGCGCTGAACGCGCTCTACGGGCATCCGCGCTACCAGTTCCCACCGCGAGACGAGGCGCTCGAGCGCGCGCTCGAGTTCGTGCAAAAAACGCGTAGGTCAGGACAGACGCCGGTCTTGATCGCCTCACCCTTCGGGGCCACCCAGGACGTGTTGCGCCATTTCGACGGCCGCGCGCTCTTGCGCCTGCATCCAGCCGCGCACCGCGCCTGCGAGGTCTATGCGGCGCTGGGGGTGAAGCTTTCCGGCTACGTCAAGCTCGACGAGGCGGGCGACACCGTCGTGGTGCCTCCCTCGTTCAAGCTGTCCCGGCTGCCTGCGGGGAGCTATCGGACCTGCATCTTGAGCGGCCGCGCCATGCTGGGGCACGCGGACGCGGACGAGGCGATTGCGCTCTCCGACCACGCCGGCTTCGACGAGCTGGTGGACTATGCGCAGAAGTCGCAAGCGCAACGCGTCATCGCGGTGCACGGCCACGCCGACGAGCTCGCGCGCGCGCTGCGCGAGAAGGGGATGGACGCGGTGGCGTTGCGCGATCAGCACCAGCTCCGGTTGCCCGGGTTCTAGCCGCGCCCGACCCGACGATCATCGGAGCAGCCCGCGTTCAAGCTGGAGCGGGTTGATTTCTGGCCACCGCTCGGAACCGGAACAGAGCCCCTCGTGCGCACGAAGCGTGCCCTACGTGGAGACCGATCCCAGGTTCGGATTGCCGTCCTACGAAGGAGCATCCTCATGCAGCAACCAGCTCATCATCCGTGGCCGAACTGCATTGGCGCGAGTTGCGCCGCAATCCTTCTCGCCGCCTGCGGCTCCGGGAGAGCGCCCGCCGCGGAAACCAAAGCCGCTCCCATCGAGCAGCCCTCGACGGCGGTCACCGTCACCCACAGCTTCGATCTGGCGGCGAACATGCCGTCGCACCTTGCGATCATGTTCTCGATGAGCTGGTTTGGCATCCCCTCGACGGATCCGCAGGGCGGAGGACTCGATCCGAGCTGGGGCAACTGGAAATGGGGCGGCGGCTGCATCGCCACCAACAACCCCGCCTCGTGCAGCACTTCCCCGACCAACACCAACGAGCGCACCGTCGCTTCGCGCCGGCGGCCGCTCGCGGGCGTCTATTCGTCGAGCGGTCGCGACGCGGAGAGCCTCAAGCGGGTGGACCTGATGCTTTCGCACCTGCGACGCTCGTGCGACAGCGGGGCGCGCTTCGACGCCTGGGCGGTGCAGGTCGACAGCTTGCGCGACTCTTCGCTGCATCCCACGAACCCGCAGTCGCCGGCCGCCGACCTCGCCTACCGGGCGCTGGTGTCGTTCTTCAACGAGGCGGACAACGCGGGGGTGACCGGCGTGATGCCGGGCGACGACGCCACTTGGTACTTCCACTTCGGCACCAGCAGCAACGTACAGATCGGCGCCTGCAACGACACTGCCGGCAACCCGCGCTCGAACTGCATCAATGCGTTGACCGGCGACATCGTCGACATGGTGAACGTCGCCGCGCAGCACCCGTCGGCGTACCGCATCAACGGCAAGATCGCGCTCCTGCTCTATACGGACTCGGCGCTGATGACCTCGACCGAATGGTCGAGCGTGCTGCAGAACGCGCGCAACGCCGCCGGCCAGGACTTCTACGCCATCGGGGCCACCGAGAACTCTTCCTACTTCAACGCTTTCGACGCGCTCGCGCCCTGGGTGAACCTCGGCCAATGGACCAGCACTTCCGGCGCAACCGTGTACGACCACGCCACCGCCTGGGTCACGAAGGAGCATTCGAACCTCTTCGCGGCAGTCGGCAACTTCCCCGGGCGCGTCGTCTTCGGCGGCGTCGCTCCCGGTTTCGACGACTACACCAAGGACTGGGGCGCCTGCTCGGAGCGCGTGCTTCCCACGCCGCCGGACGCCGCGCGCGATGCAAACGTGCTCACCGCCGAGTTCGACTTCCTCAAGGCGAAGGGCGTGAAAGGCGTCGTGATGGAGACGTGGGACGATTGGACCGAAGGCAGCGAGTTCGAGCCTGACGTCGCGGCGGGCACGACCACCCTCATCCACCTGCGGCAATCGCTCGGCAACCTCTACGGTGAAGCGGCCGATCCTACCGGCGACAACACGCTCTCCACCCGGTGGACCAGCTACGGCCAGGCGCGGAACTGCGCGGGCGGCGCGGCCGGAACGCCACCGGCCGTGAGCCTCGCCTGCGGCCCGCCGACGGGCTTGGGCACCATCACCGGCACGGTCACGAATCTGGGAAACGGAGGAGCCATCTCTGGCGCGACCGTCAGCTGGACCGGAGGCAACACGACGAGCGACGTGGCCGGTCACTACACGCTCAGCAACGTGACCGTGGGCACCGTGACCATCACCGGAGTCGCGGCCGGATTCCTCTCGCGCTCGTATGACGTGACGGTGACGGGAAACACGACGACGACGCAGGATCTCCAGCTCAGTACCTCCGGCAAGGTGGTCGGCAACGTCACTTCCGGAGGCGTCGCAGTCTCCAACGCGACCGTCGAGGCGCAGGGCGGCCAGGTCGCGACCGACGCCACCGACACGACCGACGCGGCCGGCCACTACGACGAAGGCTGGCTCGCCATCGGCACGTACACGGTGACGTGTTCGGCGCCGGGCCTGACCACGCAAACCGTCACCGGCGTCTCGGTCACGACCGGCGGCACCACCACCGTCAACTGCGCGCTTGCGGGCGCAACGGGCACCATCAGCGGGACGGTCACGAACGTCGGAAGCGGCGCCGCCATCTCGGGCGCGACGGTGACCTGGACGGGTGGTTCCACCACCTCCGATGCGTCGGGGAACTACGCGCTGACGGGTCTGCCGGCCGGAACCGTCACCATCACCGCCAATGCCACCGGCTACCTGGCGCGCTCGTATGACGTCACCGTCACGAGCGGCGGCAACACCACGCAGCCCGTTCAGCTCTCCACCTCCGGAAAGCTGGTCGGCAACGTCACCGGCAACGGCGCGGCCTTGGCCAACGCCACCGTCGAGGCGACCGGCGGGCAGATCGCGACCGACGCAACCGACACCACCGATTCGACCGGCCATTACGACGAAGGCTGGCTCGCCATCGGCACGTACAGCGTCACCTGCTCGGCGCCCGGCTTCCCGCCGCAGACCATCGCGGGAGCCACGGTGACGACGGGTGGAACGACCACCGTCAACTGCGCGCTCAGCACCACCGGGTCGGTGACCGGCAAGGTGACGAACGTGCAGACGGGCGGAGCAATCTCCGGCGCCACCGTCTCTTGGAGCGGCGGCTCGACCACCACGGACGCGTCGGGCAATTACACGCTCGCCGGAGTGACGGCGGGGTCGGTGACCATCAGCGGCGTCGCCACCGGCTACCTCGCGCGTTCGTACACGGTGACGGTGGCGGGCGGCGGGACGGCGACACTCAACGTGCAGCTCTCCACCTCCGGGAAGATCGTCGGCAACGTCACCCACGCGGGCGCAGCACTCTCCGGAGTGACGGTCACCGCGACGGGCGGACAGATCGCCACCACGGCCACCGCCACCACCGACTCGACCGGCCACTACGACGAACAGTGGCAGCCGATCGGCACGTACACGGTGACCTGCGCGAAGTCGGGCTTCACCACGCAGACCGTCAGCGGAGTCACCGTCACGACCGGCGGCACCACGACGGTGAACTGCGCGCTGTAGCGAGCGGCGCGAAGAGCGGGCCCGGTTTCGCATTGCCGGGCCTGTCTCGACGCGCGCGACGGCTATGGCAATTCGCAGCGCGCCTTTTCGTCGAGGTTGCAGGCTCTGCCACGCAACTCCGCGGCTTTGCCGAGGTCGGCGGTGACCCCACGGCCCTGGGCATAATCATCCGCCAGGTTCGAGCATCCTTCGGCAGATCGATCGGTGCACGCCTCTTCGAAGCTCCAATGTGCCCGGGTGAAGTCGCGGGCAGCGAGAAAGCCGCGGCCGATGCGGTTGCAAGCGCCGCCGCTCCCGAGCTCGCAGCCCTTCGACCAGAACGCGTCCGAGCGCTGCCGATCGGTCAGCTCCAAATGCGCGCCCGCATTATTGCAAGCGAGGGAGTCGCCTGCCGCGCATCCTGCCTCGTAGGCAGCTTGCGAGGCACGCTTGTCCGCGGTGACCCCGAGGGCGGTTTCGTACATCCAGCCGACTTCGTTGCACGAATACCCGTCGCCGCCCGCGCAGGCCGCTTGGTACACCGCGAGAGCGCGTGGAAGATCCGCCGGCGCGCCGAGCTCGCCGCGGTAGAAGACGGCGAGATTGTGGCATCCGTTGCGGTCTGCGCCAGCGCAAGCGCGTTCGAACAAGCTCCGCGCCTCGGCCAGGTCGGCTGTGACTTCGATCCCCACGACATAGAGGTAGCCGAGCCCATTGCATCCCTCCGGCTTGCCAGCGTTGCATCCCTCCCGCGCGGCACTCAGGTACGCGGCCGATAGATTCGGAAACAGCTCGCACCCGAGCGGATCCTTCAGTTCGCAGGCGGTGTTCATCAGGCTGAAGGCGCGCGTCTGGTCGCGGTCGCCGGCGGTCCGCTCGAAAAGGCGGAGTGACAGGTTCGTGCAGGCGCCGCCGTCCTTGAGCCGGCAGGCCTTGTCGTACAGCTCATTCGCCCGGATCTGGTCGGCAGCGACCACGGTCCCATTCTGGTAGAGGAGCGCGAGGTCGCGGCAGCCGAGGGCGCCATCGAGCGCGCAAGCCCTGCGGTATAAGGCAAACGCCTTTGCGCCATTGGGTCGCTCGCCCAATCCTTTCTCGGCCGCGAAACCGAGGCTCGTGCACGCCTCGCCGAAGCCGAAGTCGCAGCTCTTTTGGAAATAGCGCCTGGCAGAAGGCGGGTCCTTGACGAGCCCGAACGTTCCTTCCTGGTAACGGAGCGCGAGGTAGTTGCAACTGGCGGCGTTCTTCAAATCGCAGGCGCGGTCGTGCAGTTGGTTCGCGCGGATGAGGTTCGCGTCAGACGGTCTGCTCTCCAGGGATGCGGCGAGGTTTTCGCACCCGAGCGCGACGTCCAGATCGCACCCGCGCTGGTACAACCCATCCGCCTTCGCGCGATCGATCGGCAGGCCCTCACCACGTTCGTACTTCGCGCCCAGGTCGGCGCACCCGGTGCCCTCCGCGAGCTTGCATCCGCGCGCGTAGTAATGAATTGCCTTGTCCAAATCCTTCGGCAGGCCGTCGCCGCGGTCGTAATCGTAGCCGAGCGCGGTGCAGCCGTGGCCGTCGAGCAGCGTGCAGGCGCGCGAGTAATCGTCGTTCTTGTTCCATTCGCCGTCGTCGGCGATCGCGCCCTTCTCGATCAGCTTGCCGATCTCGAAGCAGCCGACGCCGTAGCCAAGATCGCAAGTGCGCTGAAAGTACGAGCGCGCCTTCTCTGCGTCGAGGGGAACGCCGGTTCCGTCTCGATGGCTGAGCCCGAGATCGAAGCAGGCGGAAGCGACGCCTCGCGCGCACGAATTCGTCCGCCGGTCCGCGGCGGCCGCGGCCGAAAGAATGAACGATGCGCAGACAATCAGCTTCATGCAGTCACGCTACCCGGAGTGCCGAGGATTCGAAAGCGCGAGTGAAACGTCGCGGCGCGTTGCTCAGGGACCGCGAAGGAAGGACCCCTCGCGTTCGAGGGCCTTGCCGTCCTTCACCAGCTTGAGCGCATGCGCGAGCAGGCTGCGCTCGGCCAATGGATAGAGCTCCGGTTTGACGTCCGGATAAGCGGCAGGAACGAGCTCCGCCGGCGTCCGCGGCTCGGGCTTCAAAGCCGAAAGCACCAGCGCTTCGCGCTGCAGCCGGTGCTTCTTGTACTCCTCGAGCCTGGCCGCTCCCGCCGGCACCACCGGTCCGTGCGCCGGATAGAGCGTCCCCGCTCGCGCTTGCAGCAGCCGATCCAACGAGCGCAGGTAATCGCTCATGTCGCCTTCGGGCGGATCGATCACCACCGTCCCGGTCCCCGCCACGAGGTCTCCCGCGACCACCGCGCCGCTGCCCTTTTCCAGCAGGCAAACATGACCGCGCGTATGGCCCGGCAAGTGGAGGACGTCCCAACCGCGCGGGCCCACCTCCAACACCTCGCCGTCGCGCAGCACCCGATCCACCGGAAAGTCGAGCATGGCCGCCGTCTCGGACGTGGCGGCGATGGGTAGCCCCAAGACCTGCGCGCCCGCCGTGTGATCGTAATGGTGGTGGGTGAGAAGAACGCCGACCGCGCGCCGTCCCTCTTCGGCGAGCTTGTCGAGGGTGTCGCGCAACACGGCCTGCTCCTCCGGATAAGGCGACCCCGGATCGACCACCCAGAGCTCGTCGTCGCCGAGCAAGAGGCAGTTGGTGTGGGTCGCGGGGGGCAAGGTCGGCGAGCGGAGCGGCACCATCACGAGCCCCCGCTGGAATTCAATCCGCTGCACCACGTGCTCGCGCAAGGGCAGCTTCCACGGCGCGCGCGACGGATCGCGCAGCATGGGCAGCGCATCGTGCGGTCCGAAAGCGTGCAGCGCCTTCAGCGTATGCCACGCAGGCGGATGGAGCAGCGCAGTCCCAGCCTCCCACCGCTTCAGCGCATCGCCCGGTTTGATCCACTCGCCGTCGGCGAGCTCCCCCGGCCAGATCTCCGCGGTCTCTCCGGGCGGCAACTCCACCAGGTAGAAGCGCGCATCGAAGCGGATGGGCAGCGCCGGCGGAGTCACCCAACGCCCCGCCGGTTCGAAGGCGGCAGCGTCGATCGCGAGTCGATGCCGAAGCAAGAACTCCGAGAACGACGCGCTCGCTCGCGGCCGCGCCAGGAGGCCTTCCCTCACCGCCTTGCGCTCGGCCAAAGGCACCCGCGCGGCGCCCACCGCGGCCAGAACGCCGGTCTCCTCGAACAGCTCCCGCGCCGCCGCCACGACGCACGGCTGCTCGGCCGCATCGAGCCGCTCTCCATGGAGCAAGGGAATGCCCGCGTCGGCCACGTCCACTCCGCCGCCTGGAAAGGCGTAGAAGCCGCCCGCGAACCGCAGCGCCTCTCCGCGGCGCACCCAGAGGACGCGCCCGTCATCTCGAACCAGGACCACGGAAGCGGCAGGACGGACCGTAGGCAACGAGGCTCCCTTGCGCCGAGGCGCATCTTCCCTTAAACGAGCGGCCGATGTTCTATCTCGCGCCGCACCCGAAGCTCGACCGTCCGCGCCGCGGCAGCCCGGTGATGTTCACCATTCCCTGGGTGGACAAGTATTTCTCGCGGGTCCGCCCCTGGCACGTGGTCGGCATCTGGGGGCCGTTCACGCTCTATCTTTTGTATCAAGCGCGCGGTCTTCCGGCAGCAGCCATCGCGGGGTGGACGGCGCTCGGCGTCTTCTCCTGGACGCTGCTCGAGTACCTGCTGCACCGCTACGTCTTCCACTTCAAGCCGAACCCGGCGAGCGAATTGCAGCGCGACGCGTCCTGGCTCATCCACGGCATCCACCACGACTATCCCTGGGATCGCGACCGGCTGGTGATGCCGCCCACGGTGACCGCCCTCATCGCCGTCGCGGTGTGGTTTCTCTTTCGTTTCCTGGGACAGGCGGAGCACGCGTGGATGGCCGGGCTCGTCGGCGGCTACGTCTGGTACGACCTGACCCACTATTACCTGCATCACGCGGCGCCCACGACGCGATTCGGAAAGTGGTTGCGTCGCTATCATCTCGTGCATCACTTCCAGACGCCGGACGTGCGCTACGGCATCACCACGCCGTTGTGGGATCACGTGTTCCGCACGTACCCGAGAGACCGGTATCAAGGTCTCCCTGACGAAGAGTCGCGTCTTGAAGCGGGCCACTAAGCCCGTCCAAGCGGGGCAGCGCACGGACGCTTTCGTGCCCTGACCATGCACATCCGCGACCCCATCCACGGCGCGATCGAGATCACGGCCGACGAGCGCGCGCTGGTGGACAGCCCGCAGTATCAAAGGCTGCGCAACGTGAAGCAGCTCGGGTTCGCGGACCTGGCGTTTCCCGGGGCGACCCACACCCGCTACGCGCACGGCCTGGGTGCCATGGCGGTCGCCACCAAGGTGTTCGACGCGGTGGCCCCGCAGCTCGACCTGTCGCCGCCCGATCGCGCCCGCTTCCGGCAGACGCTGCGGCTGGCGGTGCTCTTCCATGACCTCGGCCACGCGCCGCTCTCGCACGCGACCGAGCGGATCATGCCGAAGGCGTCGGATCTGAAGCTGCCTTCGTGGGTGACCGAGCGCGACGACCGCCGCGCGAGCCACGAGGACTACACCCTCAAGCTCATCCTCGACTCGGGCCTCGCGGCGGAGATCCGGCGGCGGTTCTCGGCGGGCGGAATCGAGCCGGAGCATGTGGCCGCGCTGATCGTCGGCAAGCCCAAGCCGGGCACCGACCCGTTCAAGAGCGGCTCGCGCGATCTCTTCCCCATCCTCCGGCAGGTGGTGTCGGGCGAGCTCGATGCCGACCGGATGGATTACCTGCAGCGCGATTCGTTCTTCACCGGCGTCAATTACGGCAAGTTCGACGGCGATTGGATCGTGCAGAACCTCTCCTCGGTGGAACGCGAGGGCAGGGTGTTTCTCGCCTTGCAGGCGCGGGCGGTGTTCGCCTTCGAGGATTTTCTCCTCTCCCGCTACCATATGTTTCTCTCGGTCTATTTCCATTACGCCTCGGTGGGCTACGAAGAGCTGCTCCAGCGCTATTGCGACACCAGCAACGGTGAGTACGCGCTGCCGGCCGACCCCGACGAATACCTGCAGCACGACGACATCGCGCTCATCTCCGCGCTGCGCGCATCGAAGAACCCGTGGGCGCGGCGGGTGGTGCGCAGGCAGGGCTACCGGCTGCTTCTGGAGAACGCGCCCGAGCTTCCCGAGCGCAGGCAGCTCCTCGAAGACGCCGGCATCGACGCCTTCGTCACCGAGAGCATCGGCGCCTTGTCCCGCTATGGCAGGGAAGCCGTGCTCTGGGTGAAGTCGCCGCGCGGCGAAGTGGCGATTGGCGATTACTCGCAGCTCTACCAACGCTATGCCGAATCGGCCCGGCTGGAACGGCTTTACGTCGAGCCGGAGCGCGAGGACGAGGCGAAGCGGCTCCTCTCTCTTTGAGTTATTCTTGCAGGGAGATGACGCAACCCGAAGAGCGCCTGCGCAAGCTGTCCGGCATCCTCGACGTTGCCAAGGCCCTGGTCGCCGAGCGCGATCTCGGCCGGCTCCTCCACCTCGTCGTCACCTCCGCCGCCCGCATCGTCAGCGCCGATCGCTGCTCCTTGTTCCTGGTCGACCGCGAGCGCGGCGAATTGTGGACCAAGGTCGCGCAGGGCATGGGCATGGCCGAAATCCGCGTGCCCATCGGCAGCGGCATCGCCGGCTCCGTGGTGGCCACACGTCAATCGGTCAGCCTCCCCGATGCCTATGCCGATCCGCGCTTCAATGGCTCGGTCGACAAGCAGACCGGCTATCGCACGAAATCCATCCTCTGCGTCCCGATGCGCTCGATCGAAGGCGAAGTGGTCGGGGTGGTGCAGGCGCTCAACAAGCTGACCGCGCCTCATTTCGACGCCGAAGATCAAGAGCTGCTCGAGGCGCTCGGGGGGCAAGCCGCCTCCGCGGTCGACAATGCGCTTCTGCACGCCGAGATCGAGCGGCTCTTCGAAGGGTTCGTCCGGGCGAGCGTGGTCGCCATCGAAGCGCGCGATCCGACGACGGCGGGTCATTCCGGCCGGGTCGCGCGGCTCTCGGTCGGGCTCTCCGACGTGCTGCCCAAAGCAGGCGCGTCGGCGGGCCGCTGGAAGGGGCATTCGCTGTCGGTCTTGGAGCGGCGGGAGCTGCGGTACGCGGCGCTCTTGCACGACTTCGGCAAGGTCGGCGTGCGCGAGAACGTGCTGGTCAAGGCGAACAAGCTCGAGCCGTTGGAATTGGAAAACCTGCGCGGACGCTTCGAGACCATCTACGTGCAAGAGGAGCTCGCCGCCGAACGGGAGAAGGTGTCGGTGCTCTTGTCCTTCCAGCCGGGAGAGCCCGACGGATCGGAGGACGAACGCCGCGCGCGCCTCGCCGCCATCGACGAGCGGCTTCGCGCACGCAAGCGCGAGCTCACCGACATGTTCGAGTTCATCCTCTCCTGCAACCGCCCGACCGTCCTCGCCGAAGGCACCTTCGACCGGCTGGGCGAGATCGCAAAGAGCAGTTTCCGCGGGCCCTTCGGCGCAGATCCGCGCGGATTTCTCTCCGAGAACGAAGTGCTGAAGCTCTCCATCCGCAAGGGCTCGTTGACCGCGGAAGAGCGGCGCGAGATCGAGTCGCACGTCACCCACACGTATCGATTCCTGAAGCAGATTCCCTGGACCCGCGCGCTCAACAAGGTGCCCGACATCGCTTACGGCCATCACGAGAAGCTGACCGGCGGCGGCTACCCGCGCATGCTCACCGATCCGGAGATCGTGCTCCCGACGCGGATGATGACCATCAGCGACATCTACGACGCCTTGACCGCGAGCGACCGCCCCTACAAGCGCGCGGTCCCGAAGGACAAGGCGTACGACATCCTCATCGACGAGGCGAACCGCGGCGAAGTCGACAAAGACTTGCTGCAGGTCTTCATCGAAGCGGATGTGCCGTCGCGGGCGGCGTCCGAGCCGTAGTCACCGCTGGGCGGTCTTGCGGGCGGCTTCGAACTCGTCGCCCGGCACCCACTGCGGCATCCGCGGCGCATTGGCGATGCGCATTCCGGTGATGAGCTGGAGCTGCGCGTCCTGCACCGCGCCTTCGAAGTTCCAGTCGCCGTGGTACTCGTCGCTCGGCTGGTGATAGTCGTGGCGCTCGAAGTTGAGCGACTGCTCGTCGCCCCAGCCCTGCGGCCTGCCGGCATAGTTCGGGCCGCCCCGCGCATACAGGGAAGGCACGCCCACCCGCGCCATCGAGAACTGGTCGGACCGGTAGTACATGCCGCGGTCCGGATGCGCCTCGCCGTGCACCGTGCGCCCCTGCTCTGCGGCCACCTTCTTCGCCACCTCGTCCACGTTCGACTTGCCCATCCCGGAGAGGCCGACGTCGGTGGTCTTGCCCCACTTGTTGAAGCTGTCGACGTTGATGTCCACCGCGATGCGGCCGGCGGGGAAGGCCGGATGCTGCGCGAAGTACTTCGAGCCGAGCAGGCCCTGCTCCTCGCCGGTGACGAAGGCGATGATGGTGGAACGCTTCGGAGGCGCGAACGTCAGCGCGTGCGCGATGGTGAGGACCGATGCGCAGCCGGACGCGTTGTCGAGCGCGCCGTTGAAGATGCCGTCGGTCGCTGGCGGCACCGGGGTGATGCGCCCCAGGTGATCGTGGTGCGCGCTGTACATCACCGCTTCGTCCTTCAGCGACGGATCGGTCCCCGGCAGGATGCCGACCACGTTCGCGCTGTTGAAGTTGCGGCGGACGATCGGCATGTCGAGGGTCAACGACGCGTTGAGAGGCACCGGCTGGAACCCCTTCTTGTCCGCCGCCGCCCGCAGCGCATCCAGGTTCTGCCCGGACATCTGCACGAGCTTCTGCGCGGCCGCGTCCTGGATCCACCCCTGGAACTGCATCGTGTGCGGCTCTTGATCGTTGGGCGGCAGATCCTGGTGGGTCGAGGTGTTGGAGTTCGCCAGCACCTGCCAGGGATAGCCCGCGCTCGGCGTGGTGTGGATGACGAACGCGCCGGCAGCGCCGTGCTTCGAGGCATTCAGGTACTTGTAGTCCCAGCGCCCGTACCAGAGCCGCACGCCTTCGCCCTTGAACGGCGGGTTGTAGTTCATCACCAGGACGATCTTCCCCTTCACGTCGACGTTCGCGTAGTCGTCCCAGCCGTATTCCGGGGCGCTGATGCCGTAGCCGACGAAGACGACCGGCGTGTTCGAAAGCGTCGCCCGGTCGATGTGCGCGTTCGGCTCGATAATCAGATCGGCCGAGATACCGCCGCCGGCGTGCAGCGTGAGCGGCTGGCCTCCGGCCTGGAAGACCACGTCGTGCGGCACTTCCGCGTGCAATTCGATCAGCGGCACCGTCTGCAAGAAGGTCCCGTTGTCGCCGCCCGGCTTGTACCCGAACGCTTCCAACTGGGAAGCCAGATAGAGGACGGCCAGGGAATCGCCGGCGGTGCCCGGTTTCCGCCCTTCGAGCAGGTCGTCGGAGAGGAAGCGCAGATGGCCGGAGATCTCGTTCGGCGTGATGTGCGCGGCGGCCGTGCGCTCCTGGGCGGAGAACGCGAGCAGAAGAGCGA
>DASXHM010000312.1:0-2363 GCA_036488495.1 Myxococcales bacterium
GCGGCCGTAGACGACGATGCGCCGCTCGTCGCCGTGCTCCGCGGCCAGGGCTGCGTCGTAGAGCGCGGCGCCTGCCATTTGCAGCTCGTCCTCGTTGCGCGGAACGCTGCCGCCGGATTTGCCGTATCCGGGATAATCCACGATCCACACGTTCATGCCGGTCTTGCGCGCGAGACCGTCGCCGGCGTTGCCCCAAGTCGCGAGGCTGCCGCCGTTGCCGTGCAGATAGACGTGCCGCGCGCGTCCTTGACGGGGAAGAAGAGGCTGTCGAGCTCCCCGGGCGTCGAGTCGGATCGGCTGTAGCCGGGCGTCAAGTCGGATCGGGTGTAGCCGATCCAGCGCTCCTCGAACGGTGCGTCGAACTGGAACACCGCGCTCTTGGGCAGCTTCTCCGGCACGAAGATGAGCCGCGCCTGCAGGACGTACAAGAGCGCTGCCGCCACGCAGTAGACCGCCGCGAGAACGGCCAAGGTGGCGAAGGCGACGGATCTCAACCGCGGAGGCATTGCGGCGCGCATCATCGCCCGGCGGTCGTGCGCGGTCGACTTCGCGAGCGTCGTGCCGCGGCGCCCGGGGCTGTGCGCGTGGCCCCTCGGCGCTGGCCGTGCTAGCCAGGGGCCATGACGCAGACCGAGATGTTTCCGCTGGCCGATCTCGAAGCCGTTCCGCAGGATGTGCGCGAGACGATTCTAGCCGTGCAGCAGAAGGCCGGGTTCATCCCCAATGTGTTCTTGAAGCTCGCGCGCCGCCCGGCCGAATTCCGCGCCTTCGTCGCCTATCACGACGCCTTGATGACGAAGGAAGGCGGCGGCCTGACCAAGGGCGATCGAGAGATGATCGTCGTCGCCACGAGCGGCGCCGCCAACTGCCTGTATTGCGTCGTCGCCCACGGCGCCATCTTGCGCATCTACGAGAAGAAGCCGCTCATCGCCGACCAGGTGGCGGTCAACTACCGCAAGGCCGACATCAGCCACCGGCAGAGGACCATGCTCGACTTCGCGATGAAGGTGTCGCTCGAGTCGTACGCGCTTTCGGAGGCCGACTACACTCCTTTGCGCGCCGCGGGTTTCACCGACGAGGACGCCTGGGACATCGCCAGCATCGCGGCGTTCTTCTCCATGTCCAACAAGCTCGCCAACGCGCTCGGCATCAACCCGAACCCCGAGTTCTATCTGATGGGGCGCGTGCCGAGAGAGAAGAAGTAGGTTTTGGCCCGCCGATCCCGTCTGTGCTAGAGAGCCGTCAACGGCCATGACTGAACAGATGAGCATGTTTGCGAAGGGCGGGGGAGGTTCGGGAAAGCGCGGCGGACGAGGAGGCGATGCGCCGCCACCTCCGCCTCCGCCGCAGGATGCCGCGCTCCACGAAGAAGCGCGGCGCCGTTATCTGAACTACGCGCTCAGCGTCATCACCGCGCGCGCGCTGCCGGACGTTCGCGACGGGATGAAGCCGGTGCAGCGCCGCATCCTCTACGGGATGTGGAACGACCTGAACCTCTCGTTCGACTCGAAGTACATGAAGTGCGCCAAGGTGACGGGCGCGGTGATGGGCCAGTACCACCCGCACGGCAACCTCGCCATCTACGAGGCGCTGGTGCGCATGGCGCAGGATTTTTCGCTGCGCTATCCGCTCATCGACGGCAGCGGCAATTTCGGCTCGCTCGACGGCGACTCACCCGCTGCCGAGCGCTACACCGAATGCCGCCTCGCGCGGCTGGCCAGCGAAATGCTGGTGGAGCTGTCCAAGGACACGGTCGGCTTCAGGCCCACCTACGACAGCTCGGACGAAGAGCCCATCGTCATTCCCTCGCGGCTGCCGCAGCTCCTGATGAATGGCACCACCGGTATTGCGGTGGGCATGGCCACCAACATCCCGCCGCACAATCTGAACGAACTGTGCGACGCGCTGATTGAGCTCTCCAAGCACAAGGACCTGGAGACGAAAGACCTGCTCAAGTTCGTCAAGGGCCCGGACTTCCCGACCGGCGGCCAGTTGCTGAACAGCAAGTCCGAGCTGCGCAGCATCTACGAGACGGGCAGCGGATCGGTGCGCATCCGCGGCGAATGGAAGCTCGAGGATCTCCCGCGCGGCGGCAAGCAGATCATCGTTACTTCCATTCCTTATGCGCTGAACAAATCGGTCCTGGTGGGGAAGTTCGGCGAGCTGGTCCGCGAGCGGAAGCTGCCGGCGCTTCTCGACGTGCGCGACGAGAGCACGAACGACGTGCGCATCGTCCTCGAGCTGAAGAAGGACGCCGACCCCGAGTTGGTGATGGCTTACCTCTTCAAGCACACCACGCTGCAGACCAACTTCGCGGTCAACCTGACCTGCCTCGTGCCGACCGACAACCCGGAAGTCGGCAC
>DASXHM010000033.1:0-1624 GCA_036488495.1 Myxococcales bacterium
GGGGCGGATGAAGATCCAGTTCTGCCAGGCCGACAGGCGGCCGAAGATTTTCGAAGCCAGCGTCTCGGGGCCGGCGAAGCGGTAGTTCTGCTCCATGCCGGTGAGCGCGTCCGGGCTGAGCGAGACGCGCTCTTCCACGGCTACCCGCAGCTCTTCCTCGAAGTCGATGTCGTCGGCGAAGACGGTGGCGAGGCCGAGCTTGTTCGCCGCGCCCGCGTCGATGGGGCCTTCCTTGCCGGCGGCGACGACTTTCTCGGCGTGGCCCGGCTGGGCGAGAAAGCGCGTCTGCAGCCGTGAGAGCCCGTTCCAGCCGGGCAGGGCGCCGGAGCTGAGCGTCCCCGGCCACACCGAAACGCCGTCTGCGTCGAGCACGTAGCTGCGATCGCAGGCGACCAGAAGCTCGAACAAAGGCCCCGCGAAGCACGATTTCTGGTCGGCCACCGCGAAGAAGCTCCGCGCGGTCACATCGAAGCGACGCAGCACGCGCGCGAGGTAGAGCCGCGTCTCGCGCAGGATCCAGGAATCCTTTTCCGGGCCGTTCAAGAGCTCGCCCACCGCGTGCGCCTTGGCAAGGTCGCCCTCGGTGCGGACGATGACGACGCCGACATTCTCCTGCTCGAAGCGCAGCTTCACGAGGACGTCGTCGAGCTCGCGTGCGAGGCGCAGCGCGTAGCCGTCCGCGCCTTTCGCGAGCGCCTCCGCAGCGGTCTTGGGCACGTCCCCTGCGGGTGCCATCACGGTCAGCTCGGCGGTGCGTCCCTGGACGTCGAAGCGAACGTGCCGATAGTCGCCCAGCGGCGGAAGCTCGATGCCCGGCCCTCGATCGACATTCCCGGCCTTGGCCGCGAGCGCCTTCGCGCGCTGCGCGATGGTGTCGGCGAACTTGCTGCGCGGAACGACCGCATCGACCAGATTCCATTCGACCGCGCGCTTGCCCTTCACGCCTTCGGCGAGCGTGCTGAACGCATCCGCCAGGTCGCGCCGCACTTTCCGCTTTTCGACCACGCGAGTGAGGCCGCCGGTGCCGGGAAGGACGCCCAGGAGCGGAACTTCGGGCAACGCCACCGTGCTCGATCCATCGTCGACCAGCACGATTTCGTCGCACGCCAATGCCAGCTCGTATCCGCCGCCAGCGGTCGCGCCGTTGCAGGCCGCGAGGAACTTGAGGCCGCTGTTCTCGCTCGCATCCTCGATCGCGAGCCGCGTCTCGTTGGTGTACTTGCAGAAGTTGACCTTGAACGGGTGCGTGGACGCGGCGAGCATGTAGATGTTGGCGCCGGCGCAGAAGATCTTCTCGTGCCCGCTGGTGATGACGCAGCACTTCACGTTGGGATGGGTGAAGCGCAGCCGCTGGACCGCGTCCGCCAGCTCGATGTCGACGCTGAGGTCGTAGGAGTTGGACTTGAGCTCGAGCTCGCTGCTCTGGCCCCCGAACGGCTGCACCTTCATCGTCAGCCGCGCCACGTCCCCGCCTCCAATGCTACGGCCTTCGGCCTCCGCCCGGTCGCCAGCGGAGCTGGCTCCCTCCACCTGCAACTTCCAGTGGCGATAGCTGTCCGGGTGGACTTCGAACGACACCTTGGGCGCGGCAGCGGGCTTGTCCATCGCCCAGGAAACTAGCACG
>DASXHM010000029.1:0-5272 GCA_036488495.1 Myxococcales bacterium
CGTGGCAGGTCAAGACGCGGCGTGCTAGCGTCCGCGCCCGATGCCCGCCGCTCAAAATCCGCCCGCGGAGAGGCGCAAGCGGCGGCCGCGTCCCAACCTGCGCAAGCTGATGTTCGTGCTGCCAAATCTCTTCACGGTCAGCAGCATCTTCTGCGGCGTCTACTCCATCACCCTGAGCGCGGGCGAACCCACCGGCGACAACTTCTACCGCGCGGCGGTGGCCATCTTCTTCGGCAGCTTCTTCGACGCCTTCGACGGCCGGGTGGCGCGGCTGACCCGCACGCAGAGCGATTTCGGCGTGGAGTTGGATTCGCTCGCGGACGTCATCTCCTTTGGCGTTGCGCCGGCCATTCTCGTCTTCAAATGGGCGCTGTCGGGCTTGGGCTTCGCGGGATTCTTCATCTGCTCGGCCTATGCCTCGTGCGGCGCCATTCGCCTCGCGCGGTTCAACGTGCTGGCACACGCGGAAGCCGGGACGCAGCGGTACTTCGTCGGGCTGCCCATTCCGCTCGCGGCCGGGATGCTGGTGTCGGTGGTCATCGCCTTGAACTCGCTCCGCGAGCCGGTGGCCGAGGCGGTGGGGCTGTGGCCCATCGCGATCTTGGTGCTGGTTCTCGCGTTCTTGATGGTCTCGACCATCCGCTATCGCACCTTCAAAGAGGCCGGCCTCAATCCGCGAACGCTGCTCATCTTCCTCTTGGTGATCGCGGTCGGGGTGGCGGTGGCCATCCGCGGCCGGCCGTCGCTCGTTCTGTTGGTCTATTTCTCCTTCTATGTGCTGCTCGGGCTCGCCGAGGAGGCGCTCTTCGGGCGCAAGCGCAGGGCGGCGGCCCGCGCGGTGCACGCGGCGCACGTCCCGCAGATCGAGGAGCCGCTCCTGCCGGCCGAGGAAGACGAAGTGCCGGCCGACAGCGCTCTCGACGCCGACGACGGGGAGTCCGAGGCGTGAACGACAACGGCGGACCTCCGGCCGTCGCCACGCCGCGCGTCGTCGTCAAACCGCGCCGGATGCCGGGCGATCGCGGACCGGCGCCGATCCTGGCGCTGACCTGGTCCAGCTTCTTCGGCGCGGGATATTTTCCCGTCGCTCCGGGCACCGCCGGCACCGCGGCCGCGATTCCGCTCTGGTGGGCGCTGACGTTCTTGCCCCCCTGGGGGTACATGCTCGCGACGACGGCCGTCACCTTGACCGGCATCGTCGCAGCCGACCGCGCCGGCAAGTACTACGGCGTCCCCGACTCAGGGCACATCGTCGTCGACGAGGTCGCCGGCTATCTCGTGACCATGCTCTTCCTTCCTCGCACCGTGTTCGCGGCGGCGTGCGGGTTTTTCATCTTCCGCGCCTGCGACGTGCTGAAGCCGTTCCCGGCCCGCTTCTTCGACCGCGACCCGCGTTGGAAGAACGGCGCAGGCGTCGTCCTCGACGACATCTTCGCGGCCGTCTGGGGATGCGGGCTGACCTGGGCGGCGGTGCTGGTGCGCGAGCGATGGTTCGCGGCGTGAACCCGCAGGCTTCGCAGGCTTTGATCGTCGAGTTCATCGTCACCGGTGACGAGGTGATGCGCGGCCTCATCGCAGATACCAACACCGCGCTGACCGCCTCGCGCCTGCATCCGCTCGGCCTTTCGCTGCGCCGCACCACCGTCGTCGGCGATCGCGGCGAGGACATCCGCCGGGCGCTGCTCGAGACCAGCGTGCGCGCCGACTTCTGCATTGTCAGCGGCGGGCTCGGGCCGACCTCCGACGACCTCACCGCCGCCTGCGCCGCCGAGGCCGCGGGAGTGAAGCTGATCACGCACCAGCCTTGGATCGCGCACCTGCACGAGCGCTGGGCGAAGATCCGTCCGGGCGAAGAATTGCCGAAGAACAACCTTCGCCAGGCCGAGGTTCCGGACACGGCGGAAGTGCTGGGCAATCCGCACGGCAGCGCTCCCGCCTTCGCGCTGCGGATCGATCGCTGCCTGTTCTTCTTCTTGCCGGGAGTGCCGCGCGAATATCACCCGCTCGTGCAGGACCTCGTCATCCCGCGGCTGTTGGAGGCGACCGGGAACGTGGTGCTGCGTTCGCGCATCCTGCAATGCTACGGAGTGCCGGAGAGCCGCCTCGACGACCTCGTCGCTCCGGTGCGCGAGGCCCATCCCGAAGTGCGCTTCGGCTTTCGCACCAAGTTTCCCGAGAATCACCTCACGCTGGTCGCGCTCGCCGCCGATGCAGCGACCGCCGAAGCGAATCTCGCCGCGGTCGAAGCGCGATGCAGGAAGATCCTGGCGGCCTTCGTCTACGGCGAGGACGGCGTCACTTTCGCGCAGGCCCTCGGCGAACGGCTCGCGCAGCGCAAAGAGACCATCGCTTGCGCCGAGAGCTGCACGGGCGGCCTCCTCCTGCAGATGCTGACCGAGGCCTCTGGCAGCTCGCGCTGGACGGCTGGAGGCTTCGTCACCTACTCGAACGAGCTGAAGACGAAGCTCGCCGGGGTGCCGAAAGAGCTGATCGAGGCGCACGGCGCGGTCAGCGAACCGGTTGCGCGCGCCATGGCCGAAGGCACGCTCGCCCGGACTTCCGCGACTTGGGCAGCTTCCATCACCGGCGTTGCCGGGCCGGGCGGCGGAACCGCGGAGAAACCGGTGGGCACCGTGTGGCTCGCTCTCGCCCACGCGAGCGGGACGGTGGCGAAGCTCGCGAAGTACCGCGGCGATCGCGGCCAGGTGCGGACGCAGTCGGCCTACGGAGCTCTGCAGCTTCTCCGCGAACAGCTCGATCAAGGGCGCTCCTGAAGATGGATTGGCCGGGCGTCGCAGGCCGATACCGCGTCGAGCTGGTCCTCTTCGCGGTGGCGCTCGCGGCGTACGCGCTCTCGAGCGACGGGCTCCTCGCGCACCAGTCGTTCGCGCCTCACTTCGTCTGGCAGGCGGATGCGTTCCTGCACGGCCGGCTCGACGTTCAGCGCCCCCCGAACTTCAACGATTGGGTGCTGAAGGACGGCCGCTGGTACGTCTCGTTTCCGCCCTTTCCGGCAGTCGTGATGATGCCGTTCGTCTGGCTGTACGGGATGAAGTTCAACGACGTCCTCTTCACCGTCGTCTTGGCCTCCTTCAACGTGCCCCTCTTGTACCGGCTGCTCCGCCGCGCCGGCACGGCAAACGAGCGGCCGGTGTGGCAGGACGCGTTCTTTGCGCTGTTGTTCGGCTTCGGCACGCTCGCCTGGAGCTGCTCCATCCGCGGCGAAGTGTGGTTCACCGCCGAGGTGGTGGGCGTCACCCTGACGCTCTTGTACCTGCATGCCGCCTTGGGAGCGGCACATCCATTTCTCGCCGGTCTCGCGGTCGCCTGCGCGTCCATCACTCGCACACCGCTTGCGTTCTCCGCGCTGTTCTTCCTGCTCGAGGCCGTTCGCACGGCGCGACCAGTGCTGTGGAAGAAGCTGGTGCCGTATGCGTGTGCCATCGTGCTTGTGGCCATTCCGATGGCGCTCATGAACCACGCGCGCTTCGGCAGTTTCCTCGAGTTCGGGCATTCGCAGCTCTACAACAACCGCGTCAACGCCCAGGTCGCGCGCTACGGGCTGTTCAATTACGCGTTCCTGGAGCGAAACCTGCACGCGGCGTTCACCCGGCTGCCGGAGATTCAGTTCCACCCGCTGCGGATTGGCTTCAACGGCGAGGGCATGAGCCTGTTCGTCACCACGCCGCTCTTCTTCTATCTCTTGTGGCCGAAACGAAAAGACGTGCTGCAGCGGGAACTGTGGCTGACCGTCGCCGCGGTGGCCTTGCCCGGGTTCTTCTATCAAAACAGCGGTTACTACCAATTCGGATTTCGCTTTTCGCTCGATTATACGCCGTACCTGATCTTGCTTCTGGCCCTGGGCGGCCATCGCTTCACCAGGTTGTTCGTCGCCACCGCCGCGGCGGGAGTGGCCGTGAACGCGTGGGGCGCGGCGGTGTTCAACCGCCTGTACTGATCGGCGCTGGTTCCAAAAGGTGAGCGCGTCGCAGAAGAAGCCGGGCTCCTCGAAGCGAACGATCATGGTGCTCAAGCGGAAGTCTTCGCGGCGCGCACGCCTCGTTCCAGCCGCTTCAATGCAGTCGCCGGAAAGGAGCCGGAGCGAAGGCGCTGCGCCCTCGCTCCGGCCTTCCTTCGAACCACCGCGCCGATTGCTGCGACCGCGGCCCGGATTGCTCCGTCCGCCTCCATCGACTCCCCCGCCCATCGCCACCCCTCCCGCCACCCTTCGTTCCGCAAACCCGGCGCGGGCCGCGCACTTCTTTCCCGACTACGCCGCTGCTTCCGCCTGCGTGACGACCGGCGGCGGCTCCGCGGCCGCTGCCTCGCGCAGCTTCCCTTCCAGGCTCATCGCCAGGGCCGGCGTCGTGCGCAGCATCTCCGCCGCCTTCTCGCGGCCCGGACCCACCCGCTCGCCACCCAGGTCGAACCAGGCGCCGCTCTTCTCGATGAAGCCGCGGGCGACGCCGAGATCGAGCAGCTCGTGCGGCCGCGACACGCCGGCGCCGTAGAGAATGTCGAACTCGGCCTCGCGGAAGGGCGGCGCCATCTTGTTCTTCACCACCTTGACCCGGGTGCGGTTGCCCACCGAGACCTCGCCATCCTTGACCGCGCCGATGCGGCGGATGTCGAGCCGGACGGAGGAATAGAACTTGAGCGCGTTGCCGCCGGCGGTGGTCTCGGGCGAGCCGAAGACGACGCCGATCTTCATCCGGATCTGGTTGATGAAGATGACCGAGGCGCCATTGCGGCTGACCACCGCGGTCAGCTTGCGCAGCGCCTGCGACATCAGCCGCGCCTGCAGCCCCATGTGCTGGTCGCCCATCTCGCCTTCGATCTCGGCCTTGGGAACGAGCGCAGCCACCGAGTCGATGACGACCAGATCCACCGCGCCGCTGCGGACCAGCGTCTCCGCGATCTCCAGCGCCTGCTCGCCGGTGTCCGGCTGGGAGACGAGGAGCTCGTCGATCTTCACCCCGAGCTTCTTGGCGTAGGCGACGTCGAGGGCGTGCTCGGCGTCGATGAAGGCCGCGCATCCCCCGGCGGCCTGCACCTGCGCGATGGCGTGGAGGGTGAGCGTGGTCTTGCCGCTCGACTCCGGCCCGTAGATCTCGATGACGCGGCCGCGCGGATACCCGCCGCAGCCGAGCGCCAGATCGAGCCCCAACGAACCGGTCGAGATGGTCTCCACCTTCTGCGGCTCCTCGCCCTCGCCGAGCCGCATGACCGCGCCCTTGCCGAACTGCTTTTCGATGGCAGAGATGGCGGCCGC
>DASXHM010000073.1:0-6750 GCA_036488495.1 Myxococcales bacterium
GTTCGTCGCCATCTTGCTGTTGGGCGGCATGGGCAATCCGCGCGGGCTGGCGGTGGCGGCCGCCATCGTCATCGTGGTGCCGGAGAAGCTGCAGGTCATCCAGGAATATCGATTCCTGCTCTTCTCCGCGCTGGTGGTGGCGGTGCTGGTCTTCAAGCCGGCGGGGCTCTTGCCGCGCCCGATGCGGCGGCTGCCATGAGCGCGCTCCTCTGCTGCGAAGGGCTGTCGCGGCGGTTCGGCGGGGTAGTCGCGCTGGACGGGTTGTCCCTGTCGGTCGAGGAGAATTCCATTCTCGGCCTGATCGGTCCGAACGGCTCCGGCAAGACGACCTTCTTCAACGTCCTCACCGGCCTGTTCGCGCCCAGCGCAGGCGAAGTGCAGTTTCGCGGCCAGGCCATCACCGGCTTCTCCTCGCAGCGCATCTACCGCGTCGGCATCGCCCGCACCTTTCAGCGCTCGCGCTTGTGCCTGCCGCTCTCCATCTTCGACAACCTCCTGGTCGGCGATCACGCGCACATCGACCACGGCTTCTGGCTCAACCTGGTCGCGCGCAAACGGCTCGCACGCGAAGTGCGGGCGCGCAGAACAGCGGCGCAAGAGCTCTTGCGCGTATTCGACGAGCGGCTGGCAGATCGCATCGACGAGCCGGCAAGCGCGGTTCCGATGATCGACCGCCGCCGCGTGGAAGTCTGCCGCGCCTTGATCAGCCGCCCGAAGCTGCTGCTCCTCGACGAGCCTTCGGCCGGCATGACCCACGACGAGACGCTGCGGCTGATGGACGACATCCTCCAAGTGCAGGGCGAGCTGAAGCTCGGCATCATCCTCATCGAGCACGAGATGTCGGTGATCGAGCGGGTGACGAGCCGCTGCGTGGTCTTGAACTACGGCCGCAAGATCGCCGAGGGCGCGTACGCCGAGGTGGCGCAGGATCCGGAAGTCCGGCAGGCATATCTGGGGTTGTCGTAGAAGGCGGGGCGATGGAAGAGCTGCGGGTGGAACATCTCTTCGTCGGCTACGACCAGGCGGACGTCCTCGAGGACGTTTCGCTGACCGTCGAGAAGGGCTCCATCACCTGCCTGCTCGGCTCGAACGGGTCGGGAAAGTCGACGCTCATCCGCGCCATCCTCGGCCTGGTCCGGCCGCGCAAAGGGCGCATCGTCTTCGGCGGGCAGGACCTGATCGGCATGCCCACCCACCGCATCGCCGCCGCCGGCATCTCTTGCATTCCCGAGGGCCGCAAGGTGTTCCCGCGCTTCAGCGTGCTCGAGAACCTGCTCGCCGGCGCGTATCTGGAGAAACGGCCGCAGGTGGTGCGCGAGCGGCTGGAACGCGTCTTCCAGGTCTTCCCGCGTCTCGCCGATCGCAAAGCACAGCTCGCCGGGACCATGTCGGGCGGAGAGCAGGCGATGGTTTCGATTGGCCGGGGAATGATGGGCGCACCGCGCCTTCTGCTCATCGACGAGCCGTCGCTCGGGCTTTCGCCGCGGTTCGTGCAGGAGAACTTCCAGGTGATTCGCCGCATCAACGAAGAAGGCGTGACGGTGTTTCTGGTGGAGCAGAACGTGCACCAGACGCTTTCGATCGCGCACCGCGGGTATGCGCTGTCGAAAGGGCGGGTGGCGGCGCAGGGAACGGCAGAGGATTTGATGCGCGACGCAGCCGTGCGTGCGGCGTACTTTGGAGCGGGCGCATGAGCGGCCATTGCAGCGAGGAGAGCCGATGAGCGTCGACGCGGTCGAGCTGTCGCGAGAGCTTCTGAAGATCGACACCATCAATCCGACCAGCCCGGAGCGGCCCTGCGCGGAGCGGGTCGGGCGCATCCTCCAGGAGGCCGGCTTTTCCGTCGCGCAGCACGAGTTCGCGCCGGGGCGAGCCAGCATCGTCGCGCGCCGCGACGGACCGGGCGACGCGCTGTGCTTCTGCGGCCACCTCGACACGGTGCCGCTCGGCGCAGCGCCGTGGACGCACCATCCATTCGCGGGCGAGCTCGACCAGGGCCGCATGTACGGCCGCGGATCGAGCGACATGAAGAGCGGCGTTGCGGCAATGGTTGCGGCGGCGGTCGCGCTCGCGAAGTCGAGCTTTCGCAAAGCAGGGCTTTCCTTGGTTCTGGTCGCAGGCGAAGAGACGGGCTGCGAAGGCTCGTTGCACCTGGCTCGGACCGCTGGCGCGCTCGGGACCGCGTCGGCGCTGGTGGTCGGCGAGCCGACCGGCAACGTCCCGGTCATCGGCCACAAAGGCGCGCTCTGGCTTCGGGCGAAGACGCGCGGGGTGACTGCGCATGGCTCGATGCCGGAGAAGGGCAAGAATGCGGTGGTGGCGGCGGCGCGGGCGGTCTTGGCGTTGTCCGACTTTCGCTTCGACGTAAAGCCCGATCCGCTGCTCGGATCTCCGACGCTGAACATCGGCACCTTCCACGGGGGCTTGAACGTCAATTCGGTGCCGGACGAGGCGGTCATCGGCATCGACATCCGCACCATTCCTGCGCAGCGGCACGCGGAATTGCGGCGGCAGATCCAGGAGCGGCTCGGAAGCGAGGTCGAGCTCTTGCCGATCGTCGATCTGGAAGGCATTCGCACCTCGGAAGACGACCCGTTCATCGTCGGCGTGCGCAATGCCGTGGAGCAGGCGACGGGAGAGCGGCCGGAGCCGGGCACCGCCACCTACTTCACCGACGGAAGCGTGCTCGCGAAGGCGTATGGCGGAGTGCCGACGGTGGTGCTGGGCCCCGGGGAGATGGCGCTCTGCCACCAGACCGATGAGTACTGCCGCGTCGATCGCATCGAGCAGGCCGTGGACGCTTACGTGCGGATTGCGCGCGATTGGTGCGGGGCGTGACCGGAGCGGTCGGCGTTGCCGAAACGGTTGCGCGTCTCTCGCGCCGGGAGCTGACGGCGGAGGAGGTCGTACGACAGTGCCTCTCGCGCATCGACGAGCGAGAGGACGAAGTGCAGGCGTGGGAGGTGGTCGACCGCGAAGGCGCGCTGCGGGAGGCGCGGCGGATCGACGGGCTCTCGCAGCGGCCGCTCTTGTGCGGATTGCCCGTGGGTGTGAAGGACTTGATCGACACGGCCGATCTGCCGACCGCGTACGGTTCGCCGCTGTATCGCGGCCATCGGCCGGCGAACGATGCGGCTTGCGTGCGCGCGCTGCGCGAGGCAGGAGCCATCGTGCTGGGCAAGACGGTGACCACCGAATTTGCCGTCTATCACCCCGGCAAGACGCGCAATCCGCACGACCCTTCGCGCACTCCTGGCGGCTCTTCCAGCGGTTCGGCGGCGGCGGTCGCGGAGGGCATGGTGCCGCTCGCGCTCGGGACGCAAACCGCGGGCTCGGTCATCCGGCCGGCATCGTTCTGCGGAGTCGTCGGCTGGAAGCCGCCGTTCGGGATGCTCTCGCTCGAAGGCGTGCATCCGCTTTCGCCGTCGCTCGACACGCTCGGGTTTTTCGTCCGGGCCGTGGAGGACGTTCCGCTCGCGCTGGCTGCGCTTTCCGGGGCGGCTTTGAAGCCGATTGCCGACCGCCGGCCGGTCTTGGCGCTGTGTCGCACTTCGCTGTGGGAGCTCGCGGAGCCGTCCACGCGTGCTGCGGTGGAGAGCGCTGCCGAGGAGCTCGCGCGGCGAGGCGCGGAGGTTCGCGAGCTTTTGCTGCCGCCTTCCTTCGACCGCCTGGCGGAGGCGCAGGCCGTCATCATGGGCGCGGAAGCGACGGCATCGCTCGACAAGGAATGGTCGCAACACCGCGGCGACCTGAGCGCAAAATTGCGCGAGATGCTGCAAGCCGGGGCCGCGCGGGCGCAAGCCGAGATCCACGGCGCGCAGCGGCTGGCTCAGCAGTGCCGCAGCGAATTCGCCGCGCTCACGCAGCCGTTCGATGCCCTGCTCACTCCCGCCGCGGTGGGCGAAGCGCCGATTGGCCTGGAGTCGACGGGCGATCCGATCTTCTCCCGAATCTGGACGCTGCTCGGCACCGCCTGCGCCACCCTGCCCGTCCTGCGCGGTCCTTCCGGAATGCCGCTCGGCCTGCAACTCGTGGCCAAGCCGGGCGGCGACGACGCGCTTCTGGCGGCAGCGAAATTTGTCGAAACGGCGTTCGCCTGAACACCGGACGGCTCAGCTCACATCGAATAATTCTGCGAGGCGCCTGTGGACCCTGCGTGATTCAGCGGTAAACGCGCCAGTCGACAGGACCCACCCGAAACCGAGCATGAAGAGCGGACCGGCTCCCGCCCAGAACGTTGCGCCCGCGGCCGACCACGTGCGGAACAGCGCATACAACACGCCACCAGACCAGAAGACGACGAAGGCGAGGACCAGCGGATGCAGCGACATGGTCCCTTCGATTTGCGTTCCGTCGAAGCCCGGCGCGACGGTCCCCCGAACGCGCGGCGCGAACGAATTGCGGCCGCGGACGACCGGCGTGACGTCGAACTGTTCGCCCCGCAGCTTCCCGGTGAAGGCGCGGCGTTCGCCTTGACCTCGCCAGGTAAAAGCGCGCGGCTCGATGGCGTCCGCAAGTCGCCGGCAGACCTCATCCGGCGGAAGCGGGGAGGTCAGTTTGAAGGTGTCGTACGGCAGCCAAGGCATCGCCGTGAAGATAACCGAAACGCCGTTCGAAGGCGCAAATCCACAATCGCGCCAACGGAACGCAGGAAGATTGAATCACGCGAACGGTTCAGCGCGCCGCGTGCCTCGCTTTGATCAACACGGCGATTGAATCGGGGCGGCCGTTGACGAAGTCGAGCCGCGTCAGCCCGTCGGGTGTCTGCCGGATCACGGCCGGTATCGAGAGCCAGGTGAGGTACCACCCGCGCGGCAGCACCACCGAATTGCGCGGGCGGCCGAAGCTGCGGTCGAAGACCAATTCGTCGCCGTCCAAATGGTAGCTCTCGGGCGCGGTGTACGTCTCCGACAATCGCAAGCGGATGGATTGGCCCTTCTTGACCTTCGCGAAGTGCGTCACCACCACCTCCTGATCGACCGCGACGTCTTCACCTTGGATGCCGCGCTCCTTCATCTGCGCGCCGGTGAGAATCTCCGCTTTCAGGTCTTCGCCGGTGTCGAGGATTTTGCCTGCGGGCTTGGAGACCTTGCTGCCGGTGCGGACGACGTTCAGGTACTTGTCGGTGCCTTCGCGGGACTCGGTGTAGTCGTGATAGAGCGCGAATGAATTGGTTTCTGGCGATTGCAGCAAATAGACGATGTCGCGGTCCTGGTGCGCGCGGTCGGACAGCCGTTCGCGCTCGGTCGGCCCTTGCCCCGGAGGCGGCTCCCAGCTTCGAGCGTCCGACGGAGGCCGCGTCTTCTGCGTGGACGCTCCCGGTTTGGCTTTGAGAATCAATCCGGCAGGGCCAGGATCCTGGTGCATGAAGCTGATCCGCACCCGGCCGTCCGGCTCCGACAAGACCTGCGAGGGCACGTTGCATTCGGTGAGTTGATAGCCGGGGGGAAGGACGACGGTGTTGCGGCGGATCCCGAGCGGGCGGTCGAAGACGATGCCGTCGCCTTGGCGGAAGTAGCTCTTCGCGTCCTGGTAGGTCTTGACGATGCGCAGCCGCGCCTGTCCGCCGTCGCGCGGGACCGGCCGGGCCAGGTGCACCTCGATGAAATCCATCGAGGGATCCGCGCCGGCGAGGCCGTGGTCGTTCGCCTGCGATCCGCTGACCTGCTCGAACTTGAGCGGCGCGCCGGTCATCACGTCGTAGACGGCTTCGTCGCGGGCGACGCTGCCTTTGCGGATGGGGTTCCAGAAGAGCCTGGCGTCGGGAGTCGTTGCGGTGACTTCATAATCGATCTTGAAGGACGCGCTCTGTGGCGCGAGCAGCTCGTAGCGGGTGTACTCGTCCTGCTCCGTCTGTGAAAGCGCCGCAGCCGACAATGCCATCGCGAAGAAGAGGATTCGCATGGCCGATGCTTACCATTGGCAGTCCGCCGGAGTCGCCCGCCAACCTGGCTCGTGCTAATTCGCGCCAATGGCGGCGCGGCAAACTCCAAGGCCGCTTTCGCTGCCGGAGGTTCGCCGTGGGGAGTGGCCGTCTCGCGCTGATCGGCCGACGTGCGCTCTTCGCAGCCGGGCGCGTGGCGCTGATCGCCGGCCTCTGCGCGCTGTCTGCGCACGCGCAAGAAACGGATGGCCCGGGCGAGACCATCGTCGTGACGCCCACGCGAGCGCCTGGCGTCGCCTCCGATTCGCCTTCGCCCGTCGACGTGGTGCGCCGCCGGGAGCTCCAAGAGCACAAGTCGCTCGACGAGACGCTGCGAAACGATCCGTCGTTCGAAGCGTTCCGCCGCAGCTCGAGCCTGGTCGCCGATCCGTCTTCACAGGGAGTGAACCTGCGCGGCATAGGTCCAAGCGGCGTCTCGCGCGCGCTCGTCTTGCAGGACGGCATCCCGGTCAACGACGGCTTCGGCGGCTGGGTCTACTGGGGCTCGTTGCCGCGCCTGTCGTTGCAGCGGGTGGAGATCGCGCCCGGCGGCGCTTCCGGCTTGTACGGCTCCGCTGCGCTCGGCGGTGTGGTGCAGCTCGTCTCCCGGCCCATCGAGGATCGCGGGGAGCTAGAGCTGAGTGGCGGTAGCTTCGGCACCGCCGACGGCGCGCTCTCGCTCGGCAAACGCTTCTCCGATTTGCTCGCTCTCGCGCTCGACGCGGAAGGGCTCACCACCAGCGGCTATCCGGTCATCGCCGCTCCCGGCCCGATCGACCACGACGCCTCGAGCCGCCGCGGCAATGCGCAGCTTCGCCTCGAAAGCG
>DASXHM010000109.1:0-20870 GCA_036488495.1 Myxococcales bacterium
CGAGCTTGCCTTCCGCCATCTGCCCGTGGGCGACGGCGATCTTGGCCTGCGGGACCAGCTTCTTCAGATAGTCGTGGACGCCGGCGATGCTCTCGATCCGGTTGTGCAGGAAGAAGACCTGGCCGCCGCGGGAGAGCTCCTTCTCGACGGCTTCCTTGATGGTGGGCCCTTCGAACTTGCTGACGAAGGTGCGGATGGCCCGCCGGTCCACCGGCGGGGTTCCTATGATCGACAGATCGCGCACGCCCATCATCGCCATGTGCAGCGTGCGCGGGATCGGAGTGGCGGTGAGGGTGAGCACGTCGACGAGCTTGCGTAGCTTCTTCAACTGCTCCTTGTGCTTGACCCCGAAGCGCTGCTCTTCGTCCACCACCACGAGCCCGAGATCCTTGAACGCCACGTCCGCCGAGAGCAGCCGGTGGGTGCCGATCAGGATGTCCACCTTGCCTTCGCGCGCCTTGGTCAGGGTCTCGCGGTTGGTCTTGTCGTCGCGCATCCGGCTGACCATCTCGACGGTGATCGGATAGTCCTTGAGGCGCTTCGAAAAAGTGCGGTGGTGCTGGGCGGCGAGCACGGTGGTCGGCACCAGCACCGCCACCTGCTTCTTGTCCTCCACCGCCTTGAACGCGGCCCGCAGCGCCACTTCGGTCTTGCCGTAGCCGACGTCGCCGCAGACGAGCCGATCCATCGGCCGCTTGTTCTGCATGTCCGAGAGCACGTCGACGATGGCCTTCTCCTGATCGGGGGTTTCGTCGAACTCGAAGTCGGCCTCGAACTGGCGATACATCGCGTCCGGCGCGGAGAAGGCGTGTCCCTGGTGCGCCGCACGCGCGGCATAGACGTCGAGGAGCTCCGCCGCCATCTTGAGCAGCTCTTCCTTGACCCGCGCCTTGCGCTTCTGGAACGTCTGGCTCTGCAGCGAGTCGAGCTTGACCTTGGAGGCGTCGCCGCCGGTGTACTTCTGGATCTGCCGGAGCCGGCCGACCGGCAGGTAGAGCTTGTCCTTGCCGGCGAACTGCAAAAGGATGAAGTCGGCAGCGAAGCCGCGCACCGAGAGGCGGGTCAGCCCGTCGTAGCGGGCGATGCCGTGCTCGACGTGGACGACGAAGTCGCCCTCCTTCAAGTCCTTGAAGTCGGCGCCGTCCTCGCCGAACGTCTTTGGCCGCCGCGGCGCCTTTCGTGCGCGGGCGCGGGGCCCGAAGACGTCTTCGTCGGAGTAGAGCGCGATGCGGCCGTGCACGTCGATAAAGCCGCGGCTGATCTCGCCGACGACGAGGTGCGCGTGCACCGAAGGGGTGAAGACGGCTTCGTCGAGGGGGACGATGCGCGCCATCAAGTTGCGATCGAGGAGAAGCCGCCGCGCGCGCTCCGCCTGCGCCGAGGAATGGCAGGCGACCATCGCGATGACGCCGCGGTCGCGCAGCGATTCGAGCCGTTTGACCAAGGGCGAAAGCGCCCCGTCGTCGCCGTGGTGGGCAAGGAGCTCGCCGCGCAATTCCGCCGTCGGCTGCAGGTCGAAGTCCGCCTCGACCGTGCCCATGGCGGCTTCCGCAGAGCCCAGGGTGAGGCCGGACAGCTCGATCGCTTGCGCGGCGTCGATGGCCGGCCGCACGTCGCGCTCATGCAGGAAATGCTGGTCGGGCGGGAGCGCGAGGCCGCCCTTCGACTGCGCCTCGGCGAAGCTGTCTTCGAGCGAGGTCCAGAGATCGCCCCATTGCCGCTCCAGCTCGAGCGGATCGTCGAGCACCCAGATTGGTTGCCGCGGCAAATATTCGGTGATCGGCGCGAGGCCGCCGGGATAGAAGCCGGGCAGGAGCGGCGCGAGATTGGAGGCGAAGAGGTCATCGTCCTGGGCGTGGGTGGAAAGGTCGTCGATCAGCTCGCGCAGTTGGCGGGTGGGGACGTTCACCGCGTCCGCAGCCGCGCGGACGGTGGCGATGGCGGCTTTGCGGCCTTCCTCGTCGAGCACGATCTCGCGGGCAGGGCAGAGCGCGAGCTCCTTCAGCTCCCGCACCGTGCGCTGGGTCTGCGGATCGAAGGCGCGGATCTTCTCGACGAAGTCGCCGAAGAACTCCAGCCGGACGGGGCTCTCTCCGAGGGGAGACCAGACGTCGAAGACTCCGCCGCGGATGGCGTAGGTGCCAGGATCTTCCACGACCGGCGCCTTGGCGTAGCCCGCCGCGGAGAGCTTCCGCGCCAGCTCGTCCCGGTCCTGCTCCATCTCCAGCGAGATGAGCAAAGAGCGCTTGTCGAGGGCCGCCCGCGGGAGCACGCGGCGGGAGAGCGAACGCACCGACAGCACGATCGCCTTCGGCGCTTCGCCCAGGTGCAGCCGGAAGAGCGCCGCCAGCCGCTGCTGCGCGACCATCCGATCAGGGGTGAGCCCCTCGTAGGGCAAGACCTCGTCGCCGGGGAGCCGGACGATCTGCGCGCTGTCCGCGCCGAAGAAGAAGCGCAGGTCGCGCTCGAGCGCTTCGGCTGCTTCCTCGTCGGGCTCGATGCAGACGAGCGGCCGGCGCGCGGCGGACGAGAGCTGGGAGAGGATGTGGCCCCGGGCGGCGCCGAACACGCCCCGCGCGCGCAGCTTCTTCGCCCCTTGGCGGACGCCGTCGATGAGCTCGGCGAGCGCCGTCGGGCTGCCGGAGGGCGCGCGGGCGAAGGGGCTGTGGGTCTCGGTCTGTTCCAAAGGCACACGCCCGCCATCGAGCGCAAAGGCGCCGGGCGGAACCCGCGGGTTCTAAGCCGCGCGCGGTCGCGGATCAACCCGCGCGTGATGATTGCCGCCGGCCCTGCAGCCGCGAGGAGAGCGGCTGCCGGCGGGCGTGGTCAGCGAAGATGGTCGAAACCCGCTCGGGCAGGGAGCGCCCGCGGACGCCCGGACTGCGTCAGCCGGATGCCGCGGGGGCCGGCGAAACGTCCGACTTGCACGCAATCGACACCAGCGAGCCGCGCAAGCCGGCGCGGCGGGACGGCAAAGACCAGCGCGTAATCTTCCCCGCCGGTCAACGCGTCATCCAGGGTCGCCGAAGGCCCGAGCGGGAGCAGGTCGCAGTCGACCTCGGCGCCGGCGCCGCTGGCGTCGCAGAGGCGCTGCAGGTCGCGCAAGAAGCCGTCGCTGACGTCGATCGCCGCCGATGCGACGCCGCGCGCGCTCAGCCCTGCCGAGAGGAGGGGCTCCGGCATCTGCTGTGCGAGCGCGGCGGTACGAGGCCGTGCAGACGATTTGCCAGACTGCGCCGCGCCAATCCGCGGTTGCGTTTTGACGGATGCCGCTCGCGACTCGCGCAGTGCGCGCAAGCCCGCCGCGGCGGCGCCCACCTTGCCGCAGACGACGATGGCGTCGCCGGGCTTCGCGCCCGTGCGGGACAACGGGCGCGGAGATTCGCCGAGCGCGGTGATGGTGATCGACCACTCGCGCGCAGAGGTGACGTTGCCGCCGATGAGGGCGCAGCCAAAGCGCCTCGCGAGCTTCGCCATGCCGCGCGCGATGCCCTGCGCCCGGCCGCTGATGTCCGCGGCCGCACCGCTCACGGCGGCAGTGTCGCGACGCGGGATGCCGAGCGCGCAGAGGAACCAGCGCGGCTGCGCTCCTGCGGCCGCCAGGTCGGACAGGTTCACCGCCAGCGCCTTGTGGCCGACCTGCTCCGGCGAAAACCAGCGCCAGTCGAAGTGCACGCCTTCGACCACCGCATCGGTCGTCGAGACGAGCTTCTGGCCGCGGGCCACGGTGACCGCCGCGCAGTCGCTGCCGGGCCCAATCACGACGCGTTCGCCTTTCGGGAACGGCGCGAGGAACCGGGCGATGAGGCCTTCTTCGTCGAGGGGTTCGCCGCCTGCGCGGGTTCGCGGGCGCGGCGGGTTGCGCGTCACGCGCGCTGCACGACGCCGAGCTCGAGGCCGCTCCCGGGCGGCTCCACCGGCAAGAGCAGGGTGAACTTCGAGCCTTTCCCCAGCTCGCTCTGCACCGAGATCTCGCCCCCGTGCGCCTCGATGTAGCTCTTGACGATCGAGAGCCCGAGGCCCGCGCCGCCGTACTCGCGCGAGGCGGACGAGTCCGCCTGGAAGAAGGTGTCGAAGACCTTGTCCTTGAGCTCGGGCGGAATGCCGATGCCGTTGTCGGTGACGGAGATCTGGAACCACCCCGAGCTGCCGAAGGGACCTGCGTTGCCGGGCGCGTTCTCCGCGGGCCCTGCCTGCACGAAGATGTGGCCGCCGGCCGGCGTGAACTTGACCGAATTGCTCAACAGGTTGACGACGCACTGGCGGATCTTGTCGCCGTCGACGGTGACGTGGCGGACTGCCGGCGAGAGGTCGGCGGTGAGCTGCAGGTTCTTCTTGTAGCTCTGCGGCAACACCGACTCGAGGGCGCTGTGAACGACCTGCTCGAGGTCCACCGCCTTGCGGTGGAGCTGCACCCCGCGCGCTTCGATGCGGGAGAGATCGAGGATCGACGAGATCAGCCGTAGGAGCGACTCGCCCTTCTCCAAAATCGTCTTGAGATAATCCTTCTGCTCGTCGTTCATGTCGCCGGCGAGGCCGGCGAGCAGCATCTCCGAGTAGCCGATGACGGAGGTGAGCGGGGTGCGCAATTCGTGCGAGACCGTCGCGAGGAAGTTCGACTTCAGCCGCGACAGCTCCTGCAAGCGCTCCAGCGCGTCGGAGAGCTTCTTGTTCTTCTCCTGCACTTCCCGATAGCTCTCGCTGACGCTCTCGATGTGGAGCTGCGAGCTGATCATCGCCTTGTGCGAGGTGAAGACGAGCACGTCGACGATGCGAACGAAGTGCTCCATGATCCGGCGCACGGTGGTCTCGGGCGCCCGGCGGATGCGCTCCGCGAGCTCGCGCGCCTTCTTCAGGTCGAACTCGCCTTCGAGCGACTTCAGGTCGTGGCCCAAGTCGCCCACGTCCTCCGGCATGAAGGGCCCGAAGATGATGCGCCCGAGCATGTCGCCCTCGTAGACGATGGGCATCATCAGGTAGCGCAGGCCGGAGAAGCAGTTGCGGACCGCGATGGTGTCCTTGGCGCCTGCCGGCGCGTCGAGCGGGCGCACCTTGATGTGCGTCACCGTTTCGGTGCACAGCCGCTTGCCGTTCGGGCCGGTGAACATGTACGCGCAGAAGTCGCCGGAGGCGACCTTCATGTCCACGAGCTTGGTGCCCTGCGAGTCGAAGACCTTGAGGCCGATCTTGTAGAGGTCCACGAACGTCTTGCAGACGTTGGTGAAGCTCGGCAGGTCGAGCAGCTCGCCCAAAACGAGCTGCTTCTGGAGGACGCTCTCGGCCACTTAGTTCTTCCTACCCTTTTCGACGCCGTCTTGTTCCGGGGGATCGACCAGGCACCGCCGCACTTCGTCGACGAACCCCTGCTTGTCGAGGCCGAGCTTGTCGGACAGATGGTAGACGCGGTCGATGTTGTCGAAGGTGAGTGACACGAGCCCGAGAAACGTTTCCAGAACTCCCTCGCCCCTCACCGCCACCGCCTCGTACACCGGCTGCCGTCCCTCGGTCTTCATCTTGACGATCGCCTCGTCGGTCGAGGCGTCGCCCAAATCCTTCTTGTTCCACTGCACCACGTTGGGAAGGCTGTCGATCGAGAGGCCGTTCATCTTGAGGTTCTCGACCATGTTCAGCCAGTACTTGTAGTTCTCTTGCCGCTTGCTCGGCTGGCTGTCGGCGATGAAGGCGATGGCGTCCGCGCCTTGCAGCACGATCCGGCGGGTCGAGTTGTGCATCACCTGGCCGGGCACGGTGAACATCTTCAGCTTCACCTTGAGGCTGCCGGCCCGGAACACGAGCGGGAGGGTGTCGAAGAAGAGGGTGCGGTCGTCAGCCGTGTCGAGCGTCATCAAGTGGCCGCGCAGACCCGGCTGGATGCGCTGGTAGAGCGCGCGCAAATTGGTGGTCTTTCCCGAGAGCCCCGGGCCGTAATAGACGATCTTGAGCGTCAGCTCGCGTTGCCCGGTATTGAATTGCACTTCAGCTCATCCTTGCGACGTGGCTGCCGGATGGTTCCGCGGAATGCGGTCCTCGCCCGGCCTCATCGAACGATTGTCTACCGAGAGATGCACCGCCGCCAAGATCCTTCCGTTCGCTGCGGCCCGTCATTCTAACGCGCCCGCGCTTTCGCTCCAGAATGTCTGCGCCTCTGTAGGGGTATGGAGGATGCGGCAGCGCGGCAGCGATTCAACGAAGATGCGTCCGTAGCCCTTTCGGGTCATCCGCGAATCGAGGACGGCGACGATGCCACGGTCGCTCGCGCTGCGGATGAGGCGGCCGAAGCCTTGCTTGAGCGCGAGCGCGGCTTGGGGGACCTGGTAGCCGAAGAAGGCGTCTTCCCCGCGGCCGCGAAGCCGATCGATGCGCGCCGCCACGATCGGCTCAGAGGGTGGCGCGAACGGCAGCTTGTCGATGACGACGAGGCTCAAGGCCTCGCCCGGAACGTCGACGCCTTCCCAGAAGCTCTGCGAGGCGAAGAGGACCGACGGCCTCTCGCGAAAGCGTCTGAGAAGTTGCGCCTTGGGCAGGTCGCCTTGGAGCAGGACTTGATAGGGCAGGTCTTTCGCGAGGAGGGCATGGACCGCGCGCATGTTCTTGAGCGAGGTGAAGAGCGCAAAGGCCCGCCCGCCCGTGACCGGGAGGAGCTTGCGCAATTCGCCGGCCACCGCTTCGGGAAAGCGGGGATCCTGCGGCTCGGGCATCGTCTTCGGCAGATACAGCGCGGCGTGCTTTTCGTAGTCGAACGGCGAGGCGAGCACCCGGCTCTCGAGCGGAAAGAGCGCGCCCGCGTCGTCCTTGAGCCCGACCCGCCGCTCGAAATAATCGAGCGCCCCGCCGACGGCCAAGGTGGCCGAGGTGAAGACGACCGGGCCGATCCGGTCGTAGAGCTTGTCCTGCAAGATGCCGGCGACGTCGATCGGCGAGGCGTGCAGGAAGAGATGGCCACCCCGCGCCTCGCCCCAGTGGATGAGGCTCGTGTCGCGGCCGGCGCTCTTGAACAGCTCGAGGTCAGTGCCGAGCGAGAGGCAGCGGCGTTCGAGCAGATCGCTCTCGTCCTGGTCCTGGCCGCTGAGCGCCGCACCGAGCGCGGAGACGAGATCCAGAAGCTTGCGCCGCTGCGGCTCCGCCGGCTCCAGCGCGCCGGGCAAGATTGACCAGCGATCGGTCTGCGCCGGCGAAAGGGCCAGGGCGGCGTCGAAGAATTCGCGGCCGTCGCGGGCGAGCTGCGCGGCGATTCCGGAGGCGTGCAAAAGCTTGTACTTGTGCGCGGTCTTGACTGCGTCCCGCGCCAGCTCCGAGATGCGAAAGGTGGAGAGCTGGGCGCCGAAGTGCTCCGTCGCCACCTCCTCGACCGTGTGCGCTTCGTCGAAGATGACGGCGTCGTAGCGCGGCAAGACGGCTGCCCCGGTGTCCCCCGCCGAAGAGGTGCGCAGCGCGAGGTCGGCGAAGAAGAGATGGTGGTTCACCACCACCACGTCGGCATCGGCGGCCTGCTTGCGCATCTTGAAGACGAAGCACTCGTCGTAATGGGCGCACTTCTGGCCCACGCACTGATCGGCGGTCGCGGACAGATCGCGCCAGGCAGCCAGGTTCTCCGGCACGTCGACGAGCTCTGCCCGGTCGCCGGTCTGCGTCTCTTCCGCCCACTCCTCGATGCGACTGAAGAGGGCCTGCTCTTCGCGGACCGCAAAGGTCGGGTTCTTGTGGAAGTCCTCGTACCGCGAGAGGCAGAGGTAGTTCTGCCTGCCCTTCAAGAAGGCAAAACGCGCCTGCACCCCCAGGCTCCGCAGGAGCGGCACGTCCTTTTCGAGGAGCTGCTCCTGCAGCGTCTTGGTGGCGGTGGAGACGATGGTGCGGTGGCCGCTCAGCGCGGCAGGGAGAAGATAGGCGAGCGTCTTGCCGGTGCCAGTTCCTGCCTCGACGACGAGGGCGCTGCCGCGGGCGAGGGCGTGCTCGACCAGTTCCGCCATCCGGAGCTGCGGAGGGCGCGCCTCGTAGGCCACGAGCGCACGCGAGAGCGCGCCGGAAGGACCGAGGAGATCGTGCAGCGAGGGGCCGGTCACTCCTCGCTTCTACCCCGCGAGCATGGCGAGGGGCACGGGACAAAACGACAGCGCGAAGAGGACGATGCTCACCACCACGAGCGCGCGGCGCGGACCATCCAACCGCTCCTCCGGCTCGGTCAATTCGGGATGGCGGCCAAGGCCAAGCCCCATCAGGAGGCCCCACAAGAGCCAGCCGGTAAAGGCGGTGAAGATGCCCAAGGCCAAGAGCGCGGCGGCGAGCGGCGGGCCGAGGAGCTTGTGGAGGCGCGGCGAGCAGCCGAAGAGCACGTGCCCGCCATCGAGCTGCCCGAGCGGCAACAGGTTGAGCGCGGTGAGGAGAAACCCGAACCACCCCGCGACCGCCACCGGATGCCACGCGAGCGTCATCCCTTCGGGCAGCTTGCCGACCACGAGGCGCTGGCAGAGTTCCATCCCGAGCGGCATGCCCAGGTCGAAGGCGTCGCGGATGGGCGGCCAGTGCCCGGTTTGAAACCAGCCGAGGACGCCCTCGAAGAGCGACCAGTGCGCGGCCGCCGGCTCCTGCGGCACCACGGTCGAGAGGCGAAGGCCGAACATCAACACCGGAATGGTCGCGATGAAGCCGGCGATGGGCCCGGCAGCGCCGATGTCGAGGAGCGCGGCCCTGGTCCGCGGCAACGAGCGGAGCTTGATGACCGCGCCGAGCGTCCCGATCATCGAGAGGAGCGGCGCGGGGATGAAGAACGGCCAGGTCGCATCGACCCTATGCTTTCGCGCGAGCACGAAGTGCCCCATCTCGTGCGCGAGCATGATGAAGAGGAGCGAGGCGGAGAAACCGAGGCCCTGCCGCACGAGGCTCTGCGCCACCGGCCAGCCGAACAGCGTGTAGACCGGGTCGGTCGCAGCCGGCTCGGGGAGCTGGGTGTCGCGCAAGAGCGAGCCGGCGAAGAACGCCGAGGCGAACGTCAGCGCGAAGAGGCCCAGGTTGACGAGCGGCGGGCGCAGGGCGCCCAAGGTGCCCGGCCGCCTCGCAGGTGCGTACGTCTCAGCGGCCGGTTCCACCAAGGACCCATTCCCATGCATCGCGCAAAAGATAAAGGACGGTGCGCGGCTTTCCCAACAGGACGCGCGATTGTCGACGGTGGGCACGCGCTTCTTTGCTGCGGCCCAAGGAAGGCAAGAGGAGCGCCAGGGCGTCGTGCGCCTCGGCGGAGTGTGCGCCGAGCGAAATGGCCCGCTCGAAGGCACGCACCGCCTCTTCGGTGCGGCCGCACTCCGCCAGCGCCGCGCCCAGGCCCTGCACGGCTGCGGTGTCGTCGGCTCGGACCGCCAGCGCCCGCTCGAACCACGCGACCGCCTCGCCGAAGCGACCCTGGCGCAAGAGCGCGGTGCCCATCCGTTCGAACCCGCCCATCCAGCCGGGCGCAAGCTGCAGAGCGCGCAACAGCCGCCCCTCGGCGGCCTTGCCGTCGCCGGCGAGGAGGTCCATCTCCGCGAGAGCGGCGTGCGCCTTGTAGGCGGAGGGGTCGATGGCGAGAAGCTGCTCGCAGCTCGCCCGCGCCGCGGCCACCGGGCCCCGCCCCGAGAAGGCGAAATCGAGCGCCAGCGCCACCAGCCGATCCTGCGCTTCGACGAACTGCGGGTCTCTGCGCGCCGCCTCGAGGTACGGCTCGAAGCTCTGCGCCGGATCGACCACGCGTACTCCCGCGGCGTGGGCCGCCGCCAGATCGCGGCCGCGCAAATAGGCGAGGTAGGCTTCGACGTCGCGGGTGGGCCACGCTCCTTGCGGCGCGCTCTCGCCGAGCGCGCGGGCGACGGCCATCGCCGCTTCGTCCAAGGCAGCGAACAGCTCATTGCGCGGCCGCAGCACGACGTGGTCGAGCGCGAGCTGCTTCGCGGGAGAATCGACGAGGAAGATGCGCAGGCGGACGCGGTCGGTCAGCTCGGCCGAGCCGTGCAGCAGGTACTCGGTGCCTTTGGGCAACGTCAGCTTGACCGCCTGGTCGAGCGTCCAGGGCTGCGAGGCGACCACCCAGCCTTGCCCTTCGCCGTCGGCAGAGCCGGGCGGCCCGTCGGTGGTCAAGGCGGCGAGCCGGGCGGCGAGCCGCCGGGGCATGGTCAGGCGCTCCGCCAGCGTCCGCGCGAGCGAGCGGGCGTAGACCCCCTGGGCGTCGTCGGCCATCCGGCCGCGCCCGTCGGTCGGGACGCTGAAGGGGAACACCATCATGCGCTTCGGCACGGCACGAGCTTAGGTGCTGTGCGCCGCTCGTGCCCGCCTTCTTGCGGCGCGGAAAAACAAGGCAGCCACGACCGGACAGTCGGGTCCGCCCCCGGAGTCTCCCGGTGGACTATTTCTTTGGTGTCGCGCTCTCGGCGGCGACCGGGGGCACCGGTGGCTTGCCTTCGGGGTCGAACTCGGCGATCTGCCCGCGGTTCACCCACAGCCAGAAGAATGGCTTCTGCGCCTCGCGATCCTTGCCGAAGGTGGTGTCGCCCGCCGCGCCCTCGAGCTTCTTGGTGGAGGCCAGCGCATCGCGCATCGCTTCCCGCGTCGAGGGGTGCCGCTCGTCGACGGCCTTCTTCAGGAGCTGGGCGGCGTCGAAGGCGTGCGCTTCCAAGAAGCCGGGCGCGCGGTGGTAGGCGCTCGCGAAGTCGTCGACGAACTTCTTGGTCGCCGGCCGCTCCGAGCCTGCGTAGAAGCTCGAGACGAAGATGCTGCACTGCACGTAGCGGGCGATGCCGCTCCGCTCGTCGACCAGGTCCGCCGAGTCCCACAGCGATGCGCCGAGGAGCTGGACGGTGTGGAGCTGCTCGTTCTTGGTGGTGCGCTTGATGATCTCCAGCTCTTTCGTGTCGCAGCCGGAGGTGATGACGTCCTCCGCGGCGATGGCCGGCGCGATCAGCCGCACGGTGCGGGCGCTGTCGGGGATGAAGAGCGCGTCGAAGTCGACGATGGGCGCCTGCTGGCTCTTGAGCTGCGCCAGCGCTTTGCGGCGCCGGTACGGGTCGGTCACTTCTTTCGCGATCTTCTCCGCCTCTTCTCCATATTCCTGGCGTTCCGCGAGATCTTCCGGCGAGCGTCCGACGAGCCTCTGGATGAACGGCTTGAAGGTGGTGGTGCGGAGCGGATAGTGCTCGTAGCCGCGCACCTCTGCGCCTGCGCCGTCGACGGCGTCCCAGAAATAGCGGGTCATCTCGTCCCCGTAGAACGAGTCCGGCTGGAGGACGGCGAAGCTCTTCACCGCCAGCTTCTTCTGGGCGTAGTCGACGAGCGCCTTCGCCTGGGCGCTGGAAGTCGGCATGTCGCGAAAGACGTAGCTGCCCAGCGCGGTCAGGCCTTCCGCGCGGGACAACGACAGAAAGGGCACCGACAGCTCCTCCGCGCGCGTGGCGGCCGCCATGCCTTCGGAGATGCCCAGCGTCCCGACGATGGCCACAGCGCCGTGCTGCACCAGCGTCGCAACCGCCTGCGCCGCCACGTCCGGCTCGCCTTTCGAGTCCTGCACTTCCACCTGCACCGCCCCGCGGTTCTGCAGATCGAGGGTCATCGCGATGGCGTTCAGCACCTGGTCGGCGAAGCCTTTCAGGTCGCCCGAGAGCGGCAGGACGATGCCGATCAGGTTCGGCTTCACCTGCTCCACCACCTGCACCTCGTGCTGGAGGCTGCGGGCGCCTTCGGCGTAGGGCCCTTCCGCGCCGGTCACCGACAGGATCTGCCCGGCCAGATCGGCGGCGTGGACCCGGTCGCCCAGGTGGAGTTGCACCCGCGCCAGCTTCAAGGCCGCCGCAGGCCACGCCGGCGAGCGCCGGTCGAGCTCGGCAACGAGCTTCGCCACGTCCGCAGCCGGCGCGGCATCCACCGCAGCGTCGAAGTCTTTCAGACGTGCAGCCCGCTCGGGGCCGTCCTGCGCGGTCTCGACCGCGCGCGCCGACCAGCGCATCGCATCGCCGGTCTGCCCGCTCTGGGCATAGGTCTGCGCGAGCGCCGCCGCGGAGGCGTTCTTCTCCCGCTCGCTCATGTCCTGCACCGCCGCCTGCGCGGCCTTGGCGGCCTGCGCCGAGTTGCCGAGCTTCGCTTGCACGAGGCCAAGCTCGACCGCGGCCGGATTCTTGTAGGCGCTGTTCGGCCGCTTCTCCAGGAAGTCCGAGAGCGCCGCCTGCGCTTCTTTCAACATCCCCGCCCGCGAGAGCGATTGGCCCTGCCGGAAGCGCGCTTCGTCGGCCAGGTCGCTGTCCGGATAATCCTGGGCGACCGCCGCGAACAGCTTCGCGGCTTGTGCGTAGTCGCCCGAATCCTGCGCCGCGCGCGCTGTCTGGAAATCGCCCTGGGCCGCCTGTTCGTACGGCACCGTCTGCCCGTCCTTCACGACGGTGCGCGCGGTGGCGCAGGAGAGAGCGAGGAGGATCGCGACCAGCATGCGTGTCATGGGCATGTGCCTTCTACCCCGATCTGGTTTCAGCCGGCGCGTCAGAACTCCTGCACGTAGGCGTCTTTCGGCGGCTCGAAGTGGAAGCGATTCGCGGAAAGCCCCTGGTCGACCTTGCTGCCGCTGAAGACGATCTGGTTCACGTCGCCCTGCGGGTTCGTCAGGACGCTCGCCAGCACCTGGCCGTCCTTGGCCACCACGAAGAGCAGCTTCTGGACTCCCGCTGCAGACTTCGTCGGCAGAAGCTCGAGACCGTCGCCCGAAGGCAACCCCTTCGGCACCGGCACCACTTTCGGCGCGAACTCCTTCAAGAGCTCGCCCTTGCCCCACAAGAACGTGAACGCCGAGGAGAGCTGGTCGCCGCCGAAGTCGCGCTTCACCTGCGCTTCCTTGTCCTGCGGTTTCCAGATCCAGAGCGTCTTCCCCTCGACGTAGATCTCGCGCGGCTCCGGCTTCTCGTAGTCCCAGCGGACGAGGCCGGGCTTCTTCACTTCCACCGTCCCGGTCGAGTCCTCGACCTTGCCGATCGAGACGTAGCTGTAGTGCTGGGCGAAGCGGGCGGAGAAGTCCTTGGTGTGCGCGTAGAAGGCCTGGACGCGCTGGGCGAGAGCGCGGCCGGGATCGGCGGCCGGGGCGGCGAAGGCGAGCGCGAAGAGAAGGAGCATGGATCTTGGACCTCTTCAGGAAGCTAACGCTTCAAGCGGCGGGAAAGTTTGGCGGCGAGCAGCGTGAAGCGGGACTTCAAGAGCGCCTGCTCGTCGTCGTCCAGATCGCCCGGCGCGTGCAAGAACGCGCGCCGGGCTTGCGCGGCGTGGGCGAGCGCGATGCCGGCGGCGACCGAGACGTTGAAGCTCTGCGTGAAGCCGGCCATGGGGATGCGAAAGGTGCCGGTGCAGGCGGAGAGCGTCTCGCGCGACGGGCCCTCGTGCTCGTTCCCGAACAGCAGCGCCAAAGGCCGGTCTCGAGGCAGCTCGCCGTAGAGGATGGCGTTGTCGTCGAGGTGCCCGGCCCACACCTCGAAGCCTTTCTCGCGCAGGGCGCGCGCGCAGGCGACGCCGGTCTCGTGCCGGTCGACGTCGATCCATTTGTGCGCGTCCTGGGTGACCCGCCTGTGCGCGATGCCGTCGTCGCTCTCGTGAAGGACGACGTGAGCCGTGGAAAGCCCGAGGCCTTCGGCGGTGCGGAAGATGGCGGCGGTGTTGTGCGCATCGAGCAGCCGGTCGAGGACGACGGTGAGGCTGCGCAATCGGGAAGCGACGACGGTTTCGATGCGCGCCTTGCGCTCCGGGGTGAAGAGCGACCAGTAGAAGGCGGCATCACCCGTGGGTGCGCCGTCGTCGGCGCCGCGAGAGAGCGTGGCCGCTTCCGGTTCAACGGCTTCGGCGAGAACTTCGGCGGTCAGCCCGCGGGGGCCGATCAGCTCGGAAGGATCGGTTGAGAGTGGCCGTCCAATCCACGCGCGCGGCGGCCGCCGCGGGCTCATGGCCGCTTCTTCCCGCGCTCCTCGCGCGCCTTGGCGGTGGCCTTGAACACCCCGTCCTTGCGCCTGCCGGTCAAGGGCGGTGCGCGCTCTTCGCGCTCCCGCGCATCCAGTTGCCGCTCGTCTTCGTGCAGAGGTTCGCGCGCGCCTGCGGCCGGGACCGGATTGGTGTCGCGGGCGAGCGGTGCCGGCGCGGGCGCGCGGTCGAGCGCGAGCACCGTCGCATCCAAAAGCTGTGGCAACCCAACGCCTGTCGCTCCGGAGACGAGGTGGACTTCGACCTTCTTTCGCTTCAGCGCCTTGCGAAACTCTTCCGCCCGCTCGCGCGCCTCGGGCACGTCGATCTTGTTGGCCGCCACGATTTGCGTCTTGCGCCCGAGGCCGGGATCGAACAGCTCGAGCTCGCGGTTGATGGCCTGGTAGTCGGCGAGCAGATCGCGATCCTGCGACGCATCGATGAGATGGATGACGGCCCGGCAGCGCGCCATGTGCTTCAAGAACCGGTGTCCGAGGCCGGCGCCGCGGTGCGCGCCTTCGATCAGGCCGGGCAAGTCGGAGAGGACGAAGCTGCGTCCGTCCTTGTACTGCACGACCCCGAGGTGCGGCTGCAGCGTGGTGAACGGGTAGTCGGCGATCTTCGGCTTGGCGCGGGAGAGGCGCGACACCAGCGTGGACTTGCCGGCGTTGGGAAAGCCGACCAGCCCGACGTCGGCGAGGAGGCGCAACTCCAGCCGCACCCGCTTTTCTTCGCCTTCGGTGCCCGGCTGCGCGAAGCGCGGCGCCTGCAGCGTCGGAGTCGCGAAGTTCATGTTGCCGAGGCCCCCGCGGCCGCCCTTGGCGAGCACCCAGCGGTGGTTGTTGTCGCGCAGGTCGGCCAGCACTTCGCCGGTGGCGGCATCGCGGACCAGCGTCCCCGGTGGGATCTTGAGCACCATCTCGGGCGCTGCGTGGCCGTTCTGATCGCGGCCACGGCCGGGCTCGCCGTTCTTGCCCCGGTATTCGCGCTTGAAACGGAAGTCGAGGAGCGTGGTCAGCCGCTCGTCGGTCTCGAGGACGATGTCGGCGCCGTTGCCGCCGTCGCCGCCGGAAGGGCCGCCGCGCGGCACGTATTTTTCGCGCCGGAATGCGACCGCGCCAGGGCCGCCGTCACCGGCCTTGGCGTGGATCTCCGCTTCGTCGATGAACTGCAGGGTCAGGCCTTCGCTTCGGGTTCTCCGGAAGGCTCGACGTGCACGTAGACGCGGTCGCCGCGACCCTTCTGGTACTTCACCTTGCCCTCGGCCACCGCGAAGATGGTGAAGTCGCGGCCCATGCCGACGTTGCGGCCGGGGTGCACCCTCGTGCCCACCTGCCGGACCAGGATGTTGCCCGGGACCACCGACTCACCGCCGTAGATCTTGATCCCGCGGTGCTGCCCGGGAGAGTCGCGCCCGTTGCGCGAAGAGCCCTGTCCTTTTTTGTGCGCCATGGGTCGCTCCTTTAAGCCTTCGGCGCAGAGGCGCCGGTGTCGTTCGGCGCACGAGCGCCGGCGGTGTCGTTCGGCGCAGAAGCGCCGACAGTGTCGGTGACGGAGGTGATCTTCAGCTCGGTGTACGGCTGGCGGTGGCCGCGGATGCGATCCCACCCTTCTTCCTGGGTGCGGAAGTGCCAGAGCTTCTTGTGCTTGCCGTGCGAGACCACCTCGGCCGAAACCTTGGCGCCGTCGACGAGGGGCGCGCCGAGCTTGATGCCTGCGCCTTCGCCGACCAGCAGCACTTCCAGCTCGACCGCCGCGCCCACGTCGAGGGTGAGCTTCTCGACCTTGAGCCGATCGCCTTCCTTCACCCGGTACTGCTTGCCGCCCGTCTTGATCACCGCGTACATCGTCGACTCCGCTTCTTTCCGCTTGAATTCGGCCCGGTTGGCAGGGGAATCCCGCCGCCGGGCGCGGAAAGGAACGGGCGATGTAGTGGATCCCGAGGGGCGCTGTCAAGAAGAGCGCCCGCTGCGGTCATCGAGGGCATCCGGGTGGCGGCGCGGCTACGCTGACGGCTCGACGGTTTGCAGCGCGGCGAGCGACTGCTCGTACGGCGCTCGCGCCACCCCCCGCTCGGTGACGATGGCGGCGATGTAGCGGGCGGGCGTCACGTCGAAAGCCGGGTTGAAGACCGACACGCCTTCGGCCGCGATCCGCTCGCCTTTGACGTGCGTGACCTCCTGCGGCGACCGCTCCTCGATGGGGATCTGCGCTCCCGTCGCGGCGCGCCCGTCGAGGGTGCTGGTGGGCGCGGCGACGAAGAAAGGGACGTCGGCGGCGTGGGCGGCGAGCGCGAGCGGGTAGGTGCCGACTTTGTTGGCGGTATCGCCATTGCGGGCGATGCGATCGGCCCCCACCACCACGCAGCCAATCCGGCCGCTCGCGAGCAAAGACGCCGCCGCGACGTCCGGCAGGAGCGTGACCGGGATGCCGTCCTGCAAGAGCTCCCAGGCGGTGAGGCGCGCCCCCTGCAGCCACGGCCGCGTCTCGTCGGCGAAGACCGCGCAACGCTTGCCTTGCTCGAGCGCGGAGCGGATGACACCGAGGGCCGTCCCGTACCCGGCGGTCGCGAGGCCGCCCGCGTTGCAGTGGGTGAGGATGCCGCGGCCGTCGGGCACGAGCGCAGCGCCGAACCGCCCGATCGACTTGCACGCTTCCAGATCTTCGGCGAGCACGCGATCGGCTTCCGCCTTGAGCGCCTCGAACGACCGCGGCTGCACCCGCGCGAGCCGCTCGAGCGCCCAGCGCAAGTTCACGGCGGTCGGACGCGAGGCGAAAAGCATCGCCTTGGCATCCTCGAACGATTCCCCGGCGAACGCGGACAGCGCAAGTCCATACGCGGCCGCGCACCCGATCGCGGGAGCGCCTCGCACCACCATCTCGCGGATGGCCTGCGCCGTCTCCCGCGCGCTGCGCACGCTGACGACCGAAACGTTCATGGGCAGCGCACGCTGATCGAGCAGGTGCAGCGCCGAGTCTTCGAACCACAGCGTCCGGAACGCCAAGGTCAGGCTTCCTTGCGGCGCGAAGCCCGGAGCGCGAGCCAGCCGATGAAGGTCGCGAAGAGCAAAGGGCCGCCCATGGAGAGGAGCAGGGTGACGCCTTCGCGGGTGGCCTCCTCGACGAGGTGCGGCCTCTGCGCGCCGCCGGGCATGACGTAGGTCCTCGCGGTCCGGGCAACGGCTTGCGCGACCGCCGCCCCGAGCGCGATCCAAGCGACGACCAGGGTCGCGACGAGAACGCGCTTGAGCTTGGGACGCTGCCTCGGGTTCGCGAAGGCCACCGCCACGTCCATCGCGATCGAGAACAAGAGGACGGCTGCGAGGACCGCCGTCATCACGGCTTCTTCTCCAGCGCGTCCGCCTCGGCGACGAGCCGCTTCGCGCGGGCAGCGGCGAACGCGAAGTCGAGCCCATGGGCAAAGCCGAGCTTGTGCGCGACATCGTCCACCGACAAGGAAGTCCCGGGCGCGAACAGCATCGTCCGCAGGAATTTGCCGACCTGCCGATTGCCGTACCAGTCGTCGCCAAAGCGCTTCTTCATTCCGGCGTGCATCATGCCCGCAAGCACGAACGCGCGCGCGTAATCGGCCGCATAGAAGGTGTCGTCGACGTCGGCCAGGTAGGACTGCGCCTCTTCGCCGGTGAGCTCGAACCCATAGGCGCGGGAAAAGAGCTCGCGATAAAGGGTGCGCAAGTCCGCGCTCGCGGCGGCGGGGTCCTTGAGGAGCGCGAGCGCCGGCGCAATCTCCCGCGCCGGACGTCCGTGCAACCGCAGCTCATAGGCGATCTTCGCGAACGCATACCGGCGCAGGTAGAACATCTCCCGCAGCGCCAGCCGCCGCTCGACCGCCGCCAGCTCGCGATTGGAGGGCCGCGGCCTTCCATTCCGGACCAGAAAATCGCCGTAGCGGCGCAAGAAGCGCGGGTCGGAAAACGCGTGGCGGAAGAACTCGCCAAAGCCTTCGGTCGGCGCCGAGTAGCCGAGGCCGACGAGCTCGTGCGGCGAGACGGTGGCGCTGGCGAAGTGCACGGCGTGGCCCGCCTCGTGGAAGAGCGTCTCGTAGTCGTCGAGGCCGCCCGAAGGCTTCACCGACAGCCGCACGTCGCGCGGCGCGTCGACCGGCTGCACGAAGGCGCGCGGGCGCTTCTTCGGATTGGTGCCGTCGTCGACCAGGACTTCGGTTCCGGCGGCGGTGCGCAGATCGAGGCCGATGCCTTCGAGAAAGGCGCGCAACGCCGGCATCTCCAGCGAGCGGTCGAAGTACCGGGAAAGCCCGGGCGCGCTGTTGAGCCGGCCGATGTCGGCGACGTGGAGCTGCGCCGCCGGCACGTGCAGCTCCTCCTCCGCCACCCGATCGAGGGTCGCCTGGAAGAGCCCGTCGGTCGCCTTCACGTAGGCGACGCCCTGGGCGAGAAGGTCGTCGAGCTTCACCTGGCGCAGCTCTTCGGAGAGAGCGACGTAGTCGGAAAAGCCGGTCTCCCGCGCAGTGGCTTTTGCCGCCTCTTCCTTGGTGGCGAGGATGGGATTCAGCTTCTGCACCCGCACGGCGTTCATCGCGGCGTACGCTTCGGCGCGGCGCTGCGCGTCGGGCTCCTGCGCCAGGAACGCCTGCACGTCGCGATAGGCCATCGGCGCCGACTGCCAGGGCAGGGTGACTATCGCCGAGGCCTCTGCGTCCGCGTATTCGTCGTCGAAGTGCGCGAGCGAGAGCGAGAGGACTTCGCTCTCGAGCGATCGGGTCAGAAAGCTCAGTGCCAGCGCTTCATTGGGCGCGACGCCCGGCTGCGCCCGTGCTTGCGCGATCGCTTCCAGCGCCCGCTTGCGGAACAGCCGATCGTGGCCCAGGTAGGTGAGCTTCGAAATCGACGGCTCGCCCACGGTCCCGCTGTACCAGGAGAGCACGCCCTGAATGTGGCCGAGCGCCTGGTACTCCTCGCGCACCGATTCGACGAACGCCCTGTTCGCGGCCGTCGGCGACGCAGCGGCTGGCTCTTCCGCCTGTGGGGCAGGCGTGTGGATGGCGCAAGCTGCGGCAAGGAAGAGGGCGAGCCAAGGGCGCATCGCCCTAGAGGCTACCCGCCAAGCTTCTGCTTGAACAAGGAATTCAGGACCGAGGGGTTGCCTTTCCCCTTCAGGTCCTTCATCGCCTGCCCGACGAAGAAGCCGAGCAGGTTCACCTTTCCCGACTTGTACTTCGCCACTTCGCCTGCGTTTCGGGCGATGACGGCATCGACCACGCCTTCCAGCGCCGAGTTGTCGCTCACCTGCGAAAGACCCTTTTCCTCGACGATCTTCGCCGGCGCCTTGCCGGTGCGGATCATTTCCGCCAGTACCTCGCGCGCAGCGGTAGAGGAAAGCGCGCCGTCGTCCTGCAGCTTCCACACCTCGTGCACCTGGCTCGGCTGGAAGCGGAGCGCGCCGAGATCGGCTTCCTTGTCGTTGAGCGCCCGCGACAGCTCCCCGACGATGAAGAGCGCCGCGCGCTTCGCGTCGCCCCCAATCCGGGCGTGCAGCGCGACGAGCTGCGGATCGCCGACGATGGTGCGCGCATCCGCGGCCGAGACGCCGGCCTTGACCAGCTCGTCCGTCACCTGTTGAGGCAGCTTCGGCACCTGCACCGAGTCGATGAAGGCGCGCTCGATCTGGAGCGGCGGGAGATCCGGCTCGGGGAAGTAGCGGTAGTCGTTGGCGGCTTCCTTGCTGCGCATCGGGCGGGTGATGCCCTTCTCGTGGTCGAACAGGCGCGTCTCCTGCACGATCTTGCCGCCGCCTTCGATCGCCTCCACCTGGCGGCCGATCTCGTAGTCGATGGCCTGGCGGACGAAGCGGAAGGAGTTGATGTTCTTCAGCTCGACGCGGGTGCCGTACTTCTCTTGGCCCCGGGGCCGGACGCTGACGTTGGCGTCGCAGCGGAAGCTGCCCTCTTCCAGGTTGCCGTCGTTGACGCCCAGGTAGATGAGCGCGAGCCGGAGCGCCTTCAGATACTCGCTCGCTTGTTCCGCCGAGCGCAGATCCGGCTCGCCGACGATCTCGATCAGCGGCACCCCGGAGCGGTTGAGATCGACCTCGCTGGCTCCTTCGCCGTGGACATTCTTCCCCGCGTCCTCTTCGAGGTGGATGCGGACGAGCCGCACGTCCCCAAGGCCCGGCACGGGCACCTTGCCGCCCTCGCAGATGGGCAGCTCGTACTGCGAGATCTGATAGCCCTTGGGCAGGTCGGGATAGAAGTAGTTCTTCCGCGCCCAGATGCTGCGCTCGGCGATCTTGCAGCCGAACGCCTTGCCCGCGCGGACCGCCATCTCGACCGCGGCGCCGTTCAAGGCCGGAAGCGCGCCAGGGAGCCCGAGGCAGGTCGGGCAGACTTGCGTGTTGGGCTCGGCGCCGAACTCGGTCGGGCAGGTGCAGAAGATCTTCGTCCTGGTGAGGAGCTGCGCGTGCACTTCCAGGCCGATGACGGGCTCGAAATCGCTGACCGGCATCAGAAGCCCTCCGGAGCGCGCACGTCCTTCAGCTCGGCCGCGTGGCCGAGCCGCAGGATGGTCTCTTCGTCGAACGGCCGGCCGACGAATTGCAGCCCGATGGGAAGCCCGCCCGAATCGAACCCGCAGGGCACCGACAGGCCCGGCAGCCCGGCCAGATTGGCGGGCACCGTGTAGACGTCGTTCAGGTACATGGCGAGGGGGTCGTCGAGCTTTTCGCCCAGCTTGAAGGCAGTCGTCGGACTGGTGGGCCCGACGATGGCGTCCACCTCACCGAAGGCCTGGACGAAGTCGCGCTGGATGAGCGCCCGCACCTTCTGCGCCCGCAGGTAGTAGGCGTCGAAGTACCCGGCGCTGAGCGCGTAGGTGCCGAGCATGATCCGGCGCTTGACCTCCGCCCCGAAGCCTTCCGCCCGCGTCTTCTCGTACTGCTCGAGCAGGTTC
>DASXHM010000111.1:0-4274 GCA_036488495.1 Myxococcales bacterium
CGTCCTTGCCGTCGACCAGGATGGGCCGGTTCGATCGGTTGCGGAGCGCCACGTGCAGGACGGCGCGGCCTTCGGTGACGTTGATCTTGTCGCCTGCGAACATGCGGTCGCGCAGCTCCAACACCTTCGTCTCCCGCGCGAGCGCGAAGAGGAGCGAAAGCGTCTCCTCCTCGATGCGGTGCTTGGAATAGTCGACCAGGAGGTCAGAGAGCCGCAGCGAGAACTTGCGGAAGCGCTGCGGATCGCGCGCGAACAGGTCGCGCATCTGCACGTCGCGCATCCGTTCGTGGTGCCGCGAAAGGGCGCGGAAGGCGGAGGTCTCGGTGAGCATGGCCGCCCCTATGCCACAAAAAAAAGGGCCGGGCTCACGAAGAGCCCGGCCCCAGACTTCAGACGTCGTTCAGCCGACTAGAAGGTCTGCGTGATGCGGCCGTACAGGAAGCGGCCCACCAGGTCGTAGCCCGGGTCGGTGAAGATGAACGTCTCGTTGTAGACGTACGGCGGGTTGTTGTCGAACAGGTTGCGAACGCCGCCCGCGATGGTCGTGTTGCCGAAGCTGGTCTTGAACAGGTAGCTCAAGGCCAGGTCGAACGACGTGTACGTCGGGACGCGGTGCGCGGCCAGGTCGTTCGCGCGCTGCGAGCAGAGGCCCGCCGAGTTGCTGGTGCCGTCGGCGCCAGCGCACTCGTTGTACGGGCCGATGTACCGCATGCGGATGCCCGCGCCGAAGCCGGCCAACGCGTAGTTCAGGCCGACGTTGAACTTGAGCTTCGGAGTGAGGCTGCCCACTGCGCTGCCCGAGCCGAAGTCGTAGTTGCCGGCGGTGTTGATGACCGATCCGTCGGCGAGCGACTGACGCAGGTAGAACAGGTAGTTCGAGTCGAAGAGGATGCCGAACCGACCGAACTCCGAGGGGAAGCCGTAGCGGACGGCGAAGTCGAGACCCGAAGTCTGGACGCTGCCGACGTTGTTCTCCAGGTCGGACACGACGCTGATGAAGCCGCTGTTCGGGTCGCGCTGGATCAGGTTGCAGTACGCCTCGTTCGGGGCCGACGTGTTGTAGCAGCCGGCGAGGATGACGGGCGTCGTGATGCTGCCGAGGTTCTGGGTCACCTTGATGTTGTAGTAGTCGGCGGTGGCCGAGAAGCCGCGGAACATGGTCGGCTCGAAGACGACGCCGAAGGTGCCGACGTTCGCCTTCTCAGGCTGCAGCGCGGGGTTGCCGCCGACCGTCGAGTTGATCTGCGTGCTCGGGTCGCCGTTGAACGCGACGTTGCCGCCCGGAGCGCCCTGACGCGCGCCGACCGAGTTGCAGCGGTCTGCGACGGCCTGGCTGACGGGAGACGAGCACGGGTCGTTCGCCGGCTCTGCGCTGGGCTGCTGCCCACCGAAGAGGTCCGACACGCCCGGAGCGCGGAAGCCAGTCGAGTACGTGCCGCGAACGGTCACGTCACGGATGGGGCGCCAACGGCCGCCGAGCTTGTACGTGTAGTCGCTGCCGAAGGTCGAGTAGTCGAAGACGCGGATGGCGCCTTCAATCTCGAGGTCCTCAGCGCCCGGGATGTTGCTGAGCACCGGAACGTCGAGCTCGGCGTAGCCTTCGTTCACGTGGAAGCTGCCGCGGGTGGGCAGCGAGTTGAAGTCGAACGAGAGGCCGGCGGCGCCGATGGGGTCGGGCGTGGTGCCGCCGAACTCCGACCGGTACTCGTAGCCAGCCGCGAGGCCCACCGGACGGTCAGCAGCGAGCTTGAAGAGCTCGGCGCTGATGTTCGCCTGCGTCGACGCGAGCTGAGTGAAGCCCGAGTTGATGCCGGTGTAGAAGCCCAGCGAGCTGAGCTGCGCGCTGCTGATGCCGCCGAGCGGCGCGAACAGGTTCGCAGGGGTGCAGCCCGAGATCGGGTTCGCCGCGGTGCCGCAGGAGAGCGCGCCGGTCGCCGGATCGACGAAGGTCGAGCCGATGGCGTTGGTGGTGGACGCCGTGTTGACCGAGCCGGAGTTGGTGACCGTTCCCTCGGTGCGGCCGTAGTTGAACGACACGTCCCAGAACACGCCCTGCATCGGACCGAACTCTTCCGGCAGCGTGCCGTCGAGGCCGATGACCGCGCGGTACGTGGACAGGTCGTACGAGCTCGAGCGCGGACCCGCGTCGTTGAGGCGGCGGGCCGCCGTGATTGCCTGGCCCGCGCCGGCGGCGGTGGCGCCGAACGGGTTGAACGCGTTGTCGGTCGGGAGCTGCGCCGAGAACGAGGCGGTCGAGAGCGGCTCAGAGGCGAGCTGCGTCGACGACTTGCGGTTCAAGAACGAGCCCTGGAAGTACGCGCGGGCCGAGTTCGTGAGGTGGAAGTCGCCGTTCGAGAACAGCGAGAACCGCTGCGACGGGGTGATCAGGTAGTTGACGGCCTGGAAGTTGTACAGGTCGTTCGTGTTGTTGCCGCCCTGGAGCGGGGTGGTGACGATGGCCGGGCGCCAGTTCTGGGTGACGCCGTTGATGTCGACCGACACGTGGCAGGACTGCAGGTTCTGGCCGTTGGTGGTGAGGTCACCGGTGAACGTACCCGGGGTGCCGCTGGTTCCGCAGATGGGGGATGCCGCGTCCGGCATGACGCTGATGTTGCAGTTCTTGCCGGCAGCGAGGCTGCAGCCCGAACCCGGGGTCGCGGCGATGGCCTGACCGTAGGTGTTGCGGATGGCGGTGCAGAGGGCGTTGCCCGCGCACTTGTTCAGGTTGATGGTGGCGCGGCCCTGCGGGATGGTCGAGCTGCCGCCGGGGCTGACCTTGCCGTTGGCGTAGTTCAGGGCGAGCGGCGTGGCGGCCCAGCTGCGGTTGCCCGCGAACATGGGCTGCTGGTTGTAGTACTCGCCGTTGAACATGAAGCTGCCCTTGTCGCCGGCGGCGCCGCCGGTGACGCTCACGTCATACTGCTGCGCGTCGCCGTGCGGCGAGAGGCCGCCGTAGGCGCTCAGCTCCGCGCCGTTGACGCGGCGGCGGGTGATGATGTTGACGACGCCGGCGATGGCGTCCGAGCCGTAGACCGCGGAAGCGCCGTCCTTCAGCACTTCGACGCGCTCGATGGCCGCGGTCGGGATCGAGTTCAGGTCGACGAACGAGCCTGCGCCCGAGCCGCCGGCAACCCAACGCTTGCCGTCGACGAGGACCAGGGTGCGCGCGGCGCCGAGGTTGCGGAGGCTGATGGCAGTCTCGCCGTCGCCGCCGTTGTTGACGTTCGTGTTGAGCGCGCCGCCCTGCTCCGGCATCTGCTGGAGGAAGTCGCCGATGGAGGCGATGCCGCTCGAGGTGATCTGCTCGCGGTTGATCACGGTGACCGGTGCGGGCGTCGTCAAGTCCTTGCGACGGACGCGGGAGCCGGTGACCACGATCTCTTCGGTTGCGTTCTTGCGAGCATCGGTCGCGGTGCCGGCCGAGGTGCCGCCAGAAACGCCTGTGTCGGCGGCCGGCAGAGTCTGCGCGGCCGCGTTCTGGTCAGCCCCGCCTTGCGTGGCGGGATTGGCCTGACCCGGCGCGGACGGACCGGTCGTCGCGTTCTGCGCGGACGCCGACATCGCGACCAGCGCGCTCGCTGCCAAACTCAGAGCCCTGTACCTCAATTGCATGTTCAGCTCTCCTCTGGTGTGTACCAGCTCTCCGGGTGGAAGTGGCGGGGACCTATCCCTCGACCCTCTCCAAGTATTGACTTCAGGATCTTTTCCTTGCGGCCACGTTGCCTTCCGGGGTGTGCGTGACCAAGACGGAGCGCACAGTGCACGATCGCGTGACAAGCGTCAAGGTGGCCGGATAGGCGAGTGCCTGCGCGGCGCTGCCCTTCCGGCGGCGCGCGGAGCGGTTTCCTGAGTGAAAACCGGCGGTACCCCTGCAGGAGAGCAGGAGCGCTGCAGAGCAGCGTAAGAGGGGTCGCGCAGGACGAAACCGGTGCCGTGCTGCGGGCATTCCAAAAGACCCTTTCCAGCGCGGTGCGAAAGGTGCACGATCCAGTTCGGATCGCGCCGTCGAGACCGGTTGAATCGACGACGCCGCCGGATCCGCGCGCGCCGCCCGCCGGTGCCGCGCCAGGCTTCGATTCGCGCCGTCCGCGCCGGATCCGTTGCCTGCCCGGACCTCGCGCGGCGCGGCCGTGCAGAGTGGATCGAACGCGTTCCGCGGGCGTTGACATCTCCGAAGCCGTCGTTTAAGTCTCGGCGCCTTTTCGGCGCCATTCGAAGGGGCACATGTTCGACAACATCACGGCCAAGCGGGCCAAAACGCGCACGGGCACTTC